>JBIKWW010000088.1:0-10221 GCA_044356125.1 Acidimicrobiia bacterium | reverse complement strand
GTCGGCGAGCGCCGCTGGGTCACGCCCTGGCTGACCGTCTGAAGCCCCGGTCCATCCGGCCCGGTCCATCGGGCCCGGACCATCCGGCCCGGTCCATCGGGCCCGGACCATCCGGCCCGGTCCGGTCAGGTGCAGACGATCAGCAGGCTCCAGCCCGTCTGGCTGTCGAAGATGCCCTGGGTGGAGACCATCTTCTGGCCGTCGCCCTGCAGGTTGGCCATGGCCTGCCAGGTGCGCCCCTCGGTCTCGATCATCAGCGTGCCGGCCCACATCTTGTACTCGATCGAGAAGCCGGCGCCCTTGGCCTTTCCCTTGCCTGCGTTGGTCGAGCACTCGGTCAGGCCGATGTCGATCGCGGTGGCGCCCACGTTGCCCGTCACCTTGCCCTTGAAGTTGCCCCCGGGCACGGCGGTGACCGGAGCGGCAACGGGAGCGGCCACGGGAGCGGCCACGGGAGCGGCGTTGCCGAGCTGAGCGGCTACCGGAGCGGCGGGCGCCACCCGGGGCGCGGGAGCGGGGGACGGCCCCGCTGGAGGGGCGATCGGGGCGACCTGGGGCGCAGGAGCCGGGGCGGCCTTGGGTTCGCTCTTCTTCCCGCACGCGCCGAGTCCCATGACCATCAGGAGGGAACAGGCGAGTCGGGCGGTGCGATTCATGGCTTCGAGTCCGTTCGTGTCGCCGGTGCGAATGCCGTGACTGGAGCTTAGGACGCGACGGCCCGAGGGTCGATGCTCCTGGTGCTTCCAACCCTCGAAATGGGCCGAATGGGCCGGTCGCCGAGCGGCCTCGTAGCCTCGTCCCATGGCACATGAACTGGTGATCACGGGTGGAACGGTCGTCGACGGAACGGGCGCGGCGCCCCGGGCGGCCGATGTGGCCGTCGATGGCGGTCGCATCACCCGTGTCACCGCCCCCGGCGAGCTCGCCGCGGTCGAGGCGGCGGCGCGTCTCGACGCCACGGGTCGGATCGTCACGCCTGGCTTCGTCGACGTCCACACCCATCTCGACGCCCAGATCGGCTGGGATCCCGAGATGCGGTCGAGCTCCTACCACGGGGTCACGACGGCACTCATCGGCAACTGCGGGGTGACGTTCGCTCCGGTGTCACCGCCCAACCGTCGGTATCTGGCCGAGCTCATGGAGGCCGTGGAGGACATCGCCGCCGACGCCATCATGGACGGCCTGCCCTGGACCTGGCAGAGCTACGGCGAGTACCTCGATGCCGTCCAGGGCCTCGACCCGGCGCTGAACGTCGTCGGCCTGGCCGGGCACTCGGCGATCCGCTTCGAGGTGATGGGGGACCGGTCCATGGATCAGGGCGCCCAGGCCACGGAGGCCGAGCTGGCCCGCATGGCCGAGCTGGTGCGGGAGTCGATGGAGGGCGGCGCAGTGGGCTTCTCCACGTCGCGGTTCCTCGGTCACAAGGTGCCCGACGGCCGCTGCACGCCGGGCACCTTCGCCGATCAGCGCGAGATGGAGACGATCGCCGAGGCCATCGTCGCCGGGGGTGGCGCGGGCCGCCTCTTCCAGGTGGCGCCCGACATCCAGACGCGTCGCGTCGAGGAGATGGGCATGTTCGAACGGGCCGCCGAGCTGGGCTGCCAGGTGCTGTTCTCGGGCGGCACGAACAACAAGGGCGACGGCGGCATCGCCATGTGGAGCGAGTTCCTCGGCCGCAACAACGCCGCCGGGCGGAGGATCTCGACGCTTGGCCACACCCGTCCCAGCGGCGCCTGGTACGGCCTGGCCCAGCTCACCGGCTTCCGCACGCCGGCCTGGGCCGAGCTGATGGCGCTGCCGACGATCGCCGACCGCGTCACCGCGCTCGGTGATCCGGCCACCCGTCGCCGCCTCGTCGAGGAGGCGAAGGCCAAGGGCTTCGGCTGGGGATCGGCCGAGATGCTGCACCCGACGGGCACGGGCGATCTGCCCGAGTGGGACCTCGACCGCCGGCAGTCCCTCGCCCAGATCGCCGAGGCCGAGGGCCGCGACCCGATCGAGGTGTACGTCGACCGCCTCGCCGCCTCCGAAGGCCGCGAGTTCTTCAACCTGTGGGCCTTCGGCGGCTTCCTCGAGAACCAGTGGCGCTTCCTGTCGATGGAGCACTGCATCCCGATGCTGGGCGACGCCGGCGCCCACGTCGGCTTCTTCACCGATGCCGACTCGCCGACGATCCTGCTCGCCCAGCTCACCCGTGACCGCGGCGTCTTCACGCTGCCCGACGCCGTGCGCCGCATCACGAGCCAGGCCGCGCAGCTGCTGGGCCTGGACCGGCGAGGGGAGATCCGCGAGGGTTGGCATGCCGATCTCAACGTCATCGACTACGAGAACCTGGCCTCCAACCACCCGCAGTACCTGAACGACTTCCCCCACGGGGGTGGCCGCTTCGTGGTGACGGCCCGTGGGTACGACGCGACCATCGTCGGCGGACGGGTCGTGATGCGCGACGGCCGGCCCACCGGCGAGCGACCGGGCCAGGTGATCCGGGAGTTCACCCGGGCCTGATCCGGGAAGACACCGCATGGAGACCGACACGCTGAGCGATCTCGACGTGATCGGCGACGTGCACGGTTGCGACGGGATGCTCACCGGGCTCCTGCACCGGATGGGATACCGCGAGACCGATGGCGTGTGGGGGCATCACAGCCGGCGGGCGGTGTTCGTGGGCGATCTCATCGACCGCGGCCCCGGGCAGCGTGAGGTGCTGCGTCTGGTGCGCCGCATGCGCGACGCGGGCACGGCTCTGGTGGCCATGGGCAACCACGAGTGGAACGCCATCGGCTGGGTGACCGGGCGCGACGACGATCCCGCCCAGTTCCTGCGCTCCCGTTCCGACTCGCACCGGCATCAGCACCGGGCGTTCCTGGAGCAGGTGGGCGAGGGCAGCACGCTGCACCACGAGCTGATCGGCTGGTTCCGGGAGCTGCCGCTGTGGATCGACCTGCCCGGTCTGCGGGTGGTGCACGCCTGCTGGAACGTCAGCGCGCAGATGATCGTCCTGGAGGTCACGGGCGGGGTGAACGGGGTGACGGACCGACTGCTCCAGGAGGGTCAGCGAAAGCCGCCGGGCTGGCGCCCGTGGGACGGTCTGCGTCCGATGTCGGTCTACGACGCCTGCGAGACCACGCTGAAGGGGTTGGAGATCCCGCTGCCGCCCGGGGTGAGCTTCATCGACAAGGACGGGCGGGAGCGGTGGGCGGCCCGGATCCAGTGGTGGCTGGAGGGGGTCCGCACCTTCCGGGGGGCGACGCTGGTGGAGGGCGACGCCGCCCGTTCGCTGCTGCCCGAGGACGAGCTGCCCGGCCCGTTCCGGGAGCGTGACGATCCCGACCCCCGGCCGATCGTGTTCGGCCACTACTGGTACCGGGGGCCGATGGTGGTGCAGTCGGGCCGGGCCGCCTGTGTCGACCACTCGGCCGTGCTCGGGGGCCGTCTGGTGGCCTATCGCTGGAGTGGCGAGCCCGAGCTCTCGGCGGGGAACCTCGTCGCCGTGCCGTAGGGGCGCACCCCCCGGTAGCCCGTTTCCTGACCCGGCTCGATCACCGACCCGTCTCGATCGCCGACCCGGCGCGATCACTGACCCAATTGGGTGCACGGATGCACCGGGTCGACGCACCGGGTCGGGCCGACGGTGCGGTGAACCCGTCCATATCGGACGACGACCTGGTGGGCGTGCCGAGCCCGTGCGGGACGTCCGTCCCCCGGTGCCCGAACGAGCCGGAAACACCGAGTTCACAGTCAGGACCCATCGTGCACACAGACGATTAGTAGATTCATCCGACCAATCGCTCCAACACTCAGGATCAGGAGAATCCATGTCCTCTCGAATGGGGATCGCGACGCGCAAGGTGGTGGTTCTGGGCGCCCTGGCGGTGCTCGGGCTCGTCGCCGTCGGCTGCGGCAGCGACGAATCCGCCGAATCGTCGGCACCCGAGACCACCGCGGCTGCTGCGGAGACCACCGCCGCCGCACCCGAGACCTCTGCTGCGGCCCCCGAGACGTCTGCTGCGGCCCCCGAGACCTCCGCTGCGGCAGTCGAGACCAGCGCCGCGGCGGACGAATCCCTGGCCAAGATCAAGGAGCGCGGCTACGCCACCTACGGGCTGGAAGCCCAGTACGAGCCCTTCGGGTTCCGTGACGAGAAGAACGAGATCGTCGGCTACGACATCGATCTCGGCAACGCCATCGGGAAGAAGCTGGGCATCGAGATGCGCCCGGTCGACACCGGCTGGGCCACCGTGATCCAGACCATGTACGACGGGGGCTTCGACTTCATCCTCGGCGGCATGACGGCGACGGCCGAACGGGCCAAGCGCGTCAGCTTCGGCGTGGCCTACGCCGAGCAGGCGTCCGCCGTGCTCGTGCGCGCCGACGACACGATCCAGGCCCAGAAGGACCTCGGTGGTCGGCCGGTCGGAGCCGGCGAGGGCACTCCGAGCGTCAAGATGCTCGAGGACCTCGCCAAGCAGAACGGGTTCTCGTTCAAGGGTGAGGTGCAGCAGTTCGACGACGACGCCGTGGCCTACGAGGCGCTGGCCGCCAAGCGCATCGACGCCTACGCCACCAGCTACGTGAGCCTCGTGCCGGTGATGAACAAGCGCGCCGGCGAGTTCCGGGCCGTCATGTTCAAGCCGGACGGCTACCCCGACTTCTACGCCGCCATGGCCTTTCGTCAGGAGGACGTGTCCCTGCGCGAGGCGATCGACAAGGCGATCCTCGAGCTGAAGGCCGACGGCACGCTGGCCGGGCTGCAGAAGAAGTGGTTCGGCATCGAGATGACGACGCCGGACTCGCCGCCGCCGCTCTGATCGACCGGTCCTCGATAGCGTGAAGTGTGCTTCGGGTGTCGGAGCGGAGCTCGCAGCTCCGGCACCCGAAGGGTCCCCATCCGTGCGCGAGCGGTTTCCGAAGGAGCCCCCGTGGAGTTCGATTTCGCGTTGGTGTGGGACATCGCCCCCCGCCTGCTGGACGGACTGTGGCTGACGCTGCAGCTGAGCGCCATCACCATGGTGCTCGGGTCCGTGCTGGGCATCATGCTCGGGATGTTCCGGGTCTCGGGGATCGCCCCTCCGTTGCAGTTCGTCATGAAGGGCTACGTGTACTTCATGCGCGGAACACCGTTGCTGGTGCAGATCTACATCGTGTACTTCCTGCTCCCGAAGGTCGGGGTGACGTTGTCGCCCTACTGGACCGGCGTGGTCGCCCTGTCCGCCCACACGGCCGCCTACATCGCCGAGATCACCCGGTCGGCGATCGGATCCATTCCCCCGGGCCAGGCCGAGGCGGCGATCAGCGTGGGGATGACGCGCCTGCAGACACTGGCCATCGTGCAGCTGCCCCAGGCGGCCAAGCGGATGGTGCCACCGATCACCAATGAGATGGCCAGCACGATCAAGAACACCTCGCTGCTGTCGGTGATCGCCGTGTTCGAGCTCACGAAGGCCGGCAACATCATCATCCAGCGTGACTTCATCCTGTTCGAGACGTTCTTCGTGGTCGCCCTCTACTACCTCGTCATCGTCCAGTCCGTGACGGCGCTGGCCAATCTGCTGGAGAAGCGGGTCTTCGCATGACCGCGGTGGACGAACGGTCCGTGGCCGGGGGACCCCTCGCCGACCGCCTGCCGGTGCTCCAGCTCCGCGGCGTCTCGAAGAGCTACCACGGGGTGGTGGCGCTCCACCCGACGGATCTCGACGTCGACCAGGGCGACGTCATCGTGCTGATCGGGGCTTCGGGCTCGGGCAAGAGCACGATGCTGCGGTGCGTGAACATGCTGTCGGTGCCCGATGCCGGCTCCGTGACCGTCGCCGGTGAGCTCCTCGATCCGGGGGCGGCGGCGCAGCGGGCCTCTCGGCGCCGGGCCAGGCAACTCTCGCGCCAGCGGACGCGCATCGGCATGGTGTTCCAGAGCTTCAATCTGTTCGATCACCTGTCGGCGCTGGACAACGTCGCGCTCGCTCCCCGGAAGGTGCTCGGCCACGACAAGGAGACGGCCCGCGCCTCCGCCCAACGGCTCCTGACCTCGGTGGGGCTGGGGGATCACGTCCACAAGCGGCCGGCCCAGATGTCGGGCGGTCAGCAGCAGCGGGTGGCGATCGCCCGCGCCCTGGCGCTGGAGCCGATCCTGATGCTGTTCGACGAGCCCACCTCGGCCCTCGACCCCCGGCTGACGCAGGAGGTGCTGCGCACGATCCGTGAGCTGGCGCAGCGTGGGATGACGATGCTGCTGGCCACCCACGAGATGCGCTTCGCCCAGGAGGTGGCCACCAAGATCATCTACATGGACGGTGGCCGGGTGATCGAGGCGGGACCGCCCCAGCAGTTGTTCAACGACCCTCAGCACCCCTCGACGAAGGAGTTCATGGCGTGCATCCTCTAGCGAGCCAACCGATCGAAGGCTTCGCCTGGCCCGACGGCGCCCGAGCGGCGGCGTGGCTCTGCTGGCACGTCGATGCCGAGGCCGGCGTGCTCGCCTCGGGAAAGGCCAACGACACCGCCTTCGCCTCCTTCAGCGAGGCCCGCTACGGGGTCACCACGGCGCTGCCGAGGATCCTGCGGCTCTGCCGCGACCTGGAGGTCCCGGCCAGCTTCGCCTTTCCCGGCTACGTGGCCGAGCAGCATCCCGACGCAGTGCTCGCCTGTGTCGAGGCGGGGCACGAGATCCTGCACCACGGGTACCTGCACGAGGACGTGTCGAAGCTCTCGCCCGCTCAGGAGGAGGACATCCTGGCGAGGTCGTGCGATGTGCTCGAGCGCCTCACCGGGCAACGGCCGCTCGGGTGGACGGCCCCGAGCTGGGGGGTGAACCCAGGCACCATCGACCTGCTGCACCGCCACGGCTTCCTCTACGACAACAGCCTGATGGAACACGACGTGCCCACCGTGTTCCCGTTCCCCGACCGGCCCCTGTTCGAGCTGCCCATCAGCACGGTGCTCGACGACTGGCAGCAGTTCGGGGTCGATCTGTCGGCCGGCGACATCCGGATGTCGTCGGTGGAGCACGCCTTCTCGCTCTGGCGCGACGAGCTGGCGGGCCTGGCCTGGTACGGGGGTCTGTTCTCGCCCACCTTCCATCCGAACCTGGTGGGGCGCCCGGCGACGCTGCGGGCGCTGCACGCGCTGGTCGAGGAGTTCCGTGAGGGCCACGGCATCTGGTGGACCAACGGGATCCGCATCGCCCAGCACTGTCTGCAACTCGTCACCGGTCACGGTGGGAAGGAAGGTGCCCCAGCATGAGCACGCTCACCGTGCAGCTCGACTGGAAGCCCAACGTCCAGTTCGCCGGGCTGCTCCTGGCCCTCCACAACGGGTGGTTCGAGGAGGCCGGGGTCGATGTCTCGGTCCTGCCCTGGCGGCCCGCCACCGATCCCCTCGAGGGGGTGACCGACGAGGTCGGGCGCATCTCGGTGTCCGAGGACAATCTGGTGATCCGGGCCGCCGCTGCGGGCCGCCCCGTGAGGATCATCGGATCCATGCTGCAGCTCTCCCCGCTGGCGTGGATGGTCCTGGAGGACTCGCCCATGACGGGCTTCGCCGACTTCGCGGGCAGGACCATCGGGGTGCATGTCGACGGGGTCACCGGCCTGCAGTTCGCCATGAAGTCGGCGGGTCTGGACCTCGGCGACGCGAACGTGATCGACGTCCCCTACGACAAGACCGAGCAGCTGCGTGACGGCCGCATCGATGTTTGCCAGTGCAACGGTCTCGTCGAGCCCACCGAGATGGCCCACGAGGGCCTGCGGGTGCGCACCCTGTGGGCCATCGACGCCGGGTACTCGGTGTACAGCCAGGTCCTGAGCACGAGCGCGGCGACGCTGGCGGCGCTGGGCCCCGAGATCGACGCCTTCACCCGGGTCCTGTGGCGGGGCTGGCATGCGGTCTACGACGACGTGGCCGCCACGGCGGCCCTCGTCCACGACGAGTTCCTCCACGAGACGAGCCCGGCCGTGCAGCGCGAGATCCTCGACGTGATGAAGCCCTTCGTGTTCGGTGACGGCCGGGCGGCGGCGTCGGGCCCGGCCGAGGTCGGTTCGGTCCGGCCCGACCGCCTGCAGCACAGCATCGACCTGCTCGTCGGGAACGGAGTCATCCCCGAGCGCCTCGACGCCGCCGCGCTGCTCCGCTGACGGCCAGCCTGACGACCAGCCTGACGGCCGCCGCTGCCGAGCCGCGGGAGCCGCCGGTCCGGGCGGCCGTGTTCGTGGTCAGGGCCAGTCGATGGCGGCGGTGAGATCGGATGCCGAGATGCCGAGCACGGCGCAGCGGTCGGCCTCGACGACCTGCCCATCGACGACCTGCCCATCGACGACCTGCCCATCGACGAGCTGGAAGATGCGGACACGGTTCTCGGCGCCTTCCACGATGATCACGCTGCGGACGCCCCGCTCGGCGGAGAAGCCCAGCTTCTCGTAGGACTCGTCGCCGGGGGAGAGGATCTCGACGACGACGGCCGCCGTCGGGACGAAGACCTCGTCGGGTGGGGTTGCGGTGAAGCCGCGGTCGGGGACGCGGTAGTCGTCGGCCACGCCGAGGTTGAAGGGGCCGAGGCCGGTGAGCCCTGCCGCTCTGCCGTAGGGGTGCAGGATCGCCGCCAGCTGGACATCGAGCCGCAGACCGGCCCTGTCGGGCCGTGACGGGTCGTGCTGGCAAGTGCCATCTAGTGCTCTGACCACGAACGTTCGCGCGTTCTGCGGCGGTGGTTCGTGGGTGGCCCCATGGTCGTTGTTTCTCGCTGCGGATGCGGGCGGCGTGTCGGCGTTGGGCGGCGAGTAGGTCGGGGTCGCGGGTGTGGGCGTTGCGCCAGCGGACGTACTTGCGGATCGCTCGTGCGAGCGCGGGATGGTCTCGGTGGTCGCTGTTCGCGATGACGAACTGGCGGAGCGGACCGAAGTGCGCTTCGAACGGGTTCGCCCATGACGCGTAGGTCGGGGTGAACGCGAGCTCGACGTTGTTGTCCGCGCACCAGTCCCTGATCGCGTGGCCGCGGTGGTGGTTCAAGTTGTCCAAGATGACGTGGATCGGTTCGCTGTCATCGACACTGGCTTGGGTCACTTGCAGCGGGCGCAATGTCGGGACCGCACCCTTGACCGGTTCGAGGTTCCCGTCGAGTCGATCCGCGCCGATCGCGTACCACGCGTAGAACTGCCTCGACCCGTGAGGCTTGTGATGGTTCGCCCGCAACCGCTCAGGCTTGTCGATCCTCGAACCGCGCCGCCGCCTCGACCAGGCCCGCTACAGCGGGGTCATGTCCGCGTACGTGCAGGGCGTGTCGACGCGTTCGGTCGACGACTTCGTTCCAGGCGCTGGGGATCGACACCGGGATCTCGAAGTCCGAGGTGTCGCGGATCTGTGCCGGGCTCCATGAGCACGTCGAGCGGTCCCGGACCAGGCCGCTGGGCCATGTCGAGTTCACCTACCTGTACTTGGACGCCACCTACGTCGATGTCGGTGACGCTTCGCTGGGCCAGGTGGTGTCCAAGGCCGTCGTGATCGCCACCGGGATCACCGCCACCGGCGACCGCGAAGTCCTCGGCGTCGCCTTGGGCGACTCGGAATCCGAGACGTTCTGGTCCGAGTTCTGCCGCTGCCTGAAACGCCGCGGCCTGGGCGGGGTGCGCCTGGTCATCTCCGACGCCCACGAAGGCCTCAAGGCCGCCATCCGCAAACACTTCCAAGGCGCCACCTGGCAGCGGGTGATGCGACGGTTCTCCTGGCTGGGCGCCTCGCGCTCGGCATCGGACGTGAACCCGCCGGTCGAGATGAACAGCCCGACGTCGTGAGTTCCGAGAACCGCCAAGAAGGCCCGCACTCCGAGCGAGTCAAGGAGAATCACGGCGCCTTCGAGCCCAAGTTCTCGTGCTCGGACGAGTAAGCCTGTGCGACCGAAGTTCGTGGTGCACAGGTCCCGCAGCAGTTCCCTGTGGATCAGGGGCCGCTTCGTCGGACCAGGTGCCGCATCTCCACAAGGGCGGCGACCGTGAGCATCCCTATGGCTGCGATGTCGATCACGACGACGCGATGCAGTTCGGACGTGGAGGTGTCGCCGATCATCGCTACGACGATGAAGGACGCCGTGCTGACGACGCCGACCGCTGTGGCGGTGACGCGCAGGCTTCGCACGAATGCCGCGACGACGAGGATCACGCCGACGAGCCCGAGCAGGACGGCGCGGTGCCGCAGCAGGACATCGACGTCGCCGCTCACCGTTCCGATGCCGTAGAG
>JBIKWW010000484.1:0-2837 GCA_044356125.1 Acidimicrobiia bacterium | reverse complement strand
TGTACTCGAGGCGGCCGTTGGGGTCCCCGAACTCGATCGACGCCACGCCGGCCCCACCGTCGGCCCGGGCCTGCGCCACGACGTAGCGGGCCTGGTAGGCGTTCTCGCTCGTCCGGCGGACGGTGTTGACGTTCGAGATGTTGTCGGCGACGGCGTCGAGCCAGACCCGGTGCACACGCATGCCCGACGCGGCGTTGTCGAGCGCCTGGAACATGGAGGCCATCAGACGGTCCCTCGCATCGACGCCCGCATCAGCCGGAACTTGTTGTTCACGGCCTCGATCGAGAGCTGGTAGCGCAGGCTCGTGTCCATCGCCGCCAGGGTCTCCTGCTCGAGCAGGACGTTGTTGCCGTTCATCCCGACGGCTTCGAGGGACCGCTCGCTCGTGAGCCGGGCCTCGCTCGGATCACCGGCCCGGAGGGCGGCCCCGAGGTTCTCCTCGAACCGGACGCGCTTGGCCAGGTAGCCCGGCGTCTCCAGGTTCGCGATGTTGTCGGAGATCGCGCGCTGCCGGGCACTGAGGCCCCGGAGGGACACGCGCAGGGCATCCATCGTCACGTCGTTCATGGCTGCGCCCCTGCAACCGGAGACGCAGCACCGACGGAGATCGGCACGGGGATTGACACGGACGGGCTCCCGGAAGGTGGGTCGGAAGGGGTTCGCCGCCGGTCCGTGGCAGCTGGTGCAATCCGTGCATCCCGAACTTCGGAGTCCTCGTCACCAATCTTTAGGGGCCCACCGCGGATGAGCCGGGCGACCTACCGCGTCGCCTCATCACCATTGATGGGCCGGCCCGGGCACCGCCCGAGGGCTCAGGCGCGACCGTCGAAGAACAGCGGAGGCGTCGTCGACGACGAGCCGGCCTGGTGCTGGGTCGTCGTCGCCACGGCGGCGGTGAGCTCGGCCCCCACCTGCTCCAGTGAGCCCGCCAGACGGGCGGTCAGCTCCAACTGGCGGCGGTTCAGGGCCCGGGCCCGCTCGACGAGCTCGGCCGGGATCGTCCCGGTGAGCGAGGGCATCCACTCGGGTTCGGGGGCGACGTCACGCTCGCCGCGCAGCAGCGCCTCGGCGCGGTCGAGGGCGGCCTCGAGGACGTCGAGCTCGTGGCGCCACGGCGCCACCCGAGCTTGGTCGTCCGAGGTCCCACCCATGGCTCAGACCGCCGCGGCGAGCGGCGCGATGCGCGCCGCGGGCTGGGAGACGGCCGATGCGGCCTGCGTCCACGCCCCGGCCAGGTCCTCAACGATGGCGAGCACGTCGCGCACGACGGCCACATCACGGCCCACGTTGGCCTTGATCAGGCTGGTGAGCACCCACACGTACAGCTCCGCCATGGCCGGCCCGCCGCTCCACAGCTCGGGGCGCAGCGACGACCGCAGCTCGATCACGATGTCCTGGGCGTGCATGAGCTGCACGCCGGCAGTCTCGTAGGCGCCGTGCTCCAGCGCTTCGATCCCCATGCGCAGGTCGCGGCAAAGCCGCTCGTACAGCATGGTGACCAATCGGGCCGGCGTCGCGGTCGCGACCGCGTCGGACAGGTAGCGGTCGCGGGGGTCGATGGCAGTCATGAAGGTCTCGGGTTTCGGACGAGGTCACCGGGCGGTGACCGTTCGGTCGGGTGGCGCAGGTGTGGGTGGCGGACCCGAGATGGACGGGGAACGGCCCCGTCAGCCGTTCGATGTGGGGAGTCGGGCGAGTTGGCTGGAGAGCCAGCTGCTCTGGTTGCGCAGCCCTCCCAGCCTCGTCTCCATGTCGCTGAACGTCTTGCGCAGCGCCTTCTCGCGGACCGACAGGCGCGAGTCCCAGGCGGCGACCTGTTCCCCGAGCGTGGTGGCCAGCGCCTTGGCGCCGGTGATCGATGTGGTGATGGAGCCGGTCACCGAGTCGGTGGCGGCGTCGGCGATCTTGGCGACGGCACCGGCCAACCCGGTGCTGCCCGCCGATCCCTGGCCCAGCACGGCCTTCACGTCGTTGGGCTGGGCGGCGAAGGCGGTCTTGAACTTCTCGCGGTCGAACTCCAGCGTTCCCGTACGGGTCACGGTGATGCCCAGGTAGCCGAGCGTCACCCCGTTCGAGGCGGGATTGCTGCCGAGTGCACCGAAGAGATCCTGCTGGAGCTGACGCGCCAGCTGGTCCCCCATCAGCGGTCCCCCGGTCTTGCGGTTGCTGTCGTAGGCCGACTGCTGGCGGATGACCGAGAGGGCGCCGCTGACGGCGTCGACGAGCTTGCCGACCCGGTCGGCCACGGCGTTGGCATCGGCTCTGACCTCGACGGAGACGGGGGTGGCCGACGTCTTCTGCAGCTTGACGGTGACGCCGGCGAGGAGCTCGGCATCGTTGGACGAGGACGTGATCGAGTAGGCCGAGGGGCCCGAGCCCACGGTGAGCTTGGCGTCCTGGGCGGCGGTGAGCGTCTCGAGCGTGCCCAGGCCGCTGAAGGCGGCCGGGTCGACCGAGAGGGCTCCGGTAGCGCCCGTGGCCCGGGCCGAGAGCTGGAGCCGGTACAGGCCGGTGCCGACCTGCACGGCGCTGGCCGTGACGCCGGCGACGACGGTGTTGATGGAACGTACGACGCTGCCGAGGGTTCCGTCCCCCACGTCGATCAGGGCGAAGCGCGAGGAGCCCTCGCGCAGCCCGCCGGTGAGCGTGGCGGCGATCGTCGCCCCGCTCGTGCCGAGGAAGGTGATCGGGTAGCCGGGCACTGCGCTGGCGACGGTGTTGGCGACCCCGTCGAGCTTGACGACCCCGTCGACGCCCGAGGCGACCGCCGTGGTCGAGAGCCCGAGAGCGGCCAGACCGGTCCCGCCGGTGACGGCGAGCTTGGCCGCCGATCCCTC
>JBIKWW010000087.1:0-10230 GCA_044356125.1 Acidimicrobiia bacterium | reverse complement strand
CCTGGGTGGCGGTGCAGGAGCACGTCATCGTCGACCTGCTCTCCCCCGATGCGCTCGTGGTGCTGGTCGATCCCCGACGCCTGCGGGACCGGGCCACCGAGCTGCTCGACGAGGAGGCCGCCCTCGCCGGCACCCTCGCCCGGACCTGGGGTGCCGAGGGGGCCTTCCCCCGGCTCCACGTCGACGTCGACCGCCTGCTGGCCCACACCACCGCTCCGATCTGGACCGTCACGTCGGTTCCCGAGGGCCCGGGCACGGCCGTGCTCACCGTCACCGGGTGGAACACCACGGTGGGCGACCCGTCCGCCGTCGTCGCCCAGATCCGGGGTCTGCTCATGGACGGCTACCGGGTCGTGCTCGCCGCCGACGGCGAGGGCAGCGCCGACCGGCTCCAGGCCGTGCTGCGCGAACAGGGCCTGTCGGCACGGGTGTCGCCGGCGGGCACCGAGCCCGACCTCGGCCCGTCGACGTCGCGCCAGGGCGGCCTCCACATCGTGGTGCAGTCCCTCGAACGGGGCACCATCCTGCCCCGGGCCAAGCTCGCCGTGCTCTGCGAGGCCGACCTCACCGGCCGCCGCCGGGCCCACCGCAAGGCCCGGCCGCGGCGGCGCGACGCCCAGGGGTTCTTCGACGACCTCAAGCCGGGCGACCACGTCGTGCACGAGCAGCACGGCGTGGGGCGCTTCGCCGGCGTGGTCAAGCGCGCCATCGGCGGCGTCGAGCGCGACTACCTGCTGCTCGAGTACCGCGGCGACGACAAGCTCTACGTGCCCACCGACCAGATCGACGTCGTGCGCCCGTACGTGGGGGAGGCCCCGTCGCTGCACAAGCTCGGCGGCAAGGACTGGTCCCAGACGAAGGCCCGCGTCCGCCAGGCCGTGAGGGAGGTCGCCCAGGAGCTCGTCGTGCTCTACCAGAAGCGCCTCGCCTCCCCCGGCCACGCCTTCGGCGGCGACACGCCCTGGCAGCACGAGCTGGAGGAGTCCTTCCCCTACGCCGAGACGCCCGACCAGCTGAAGGCCATCGACGACGTCAAGGCCGACATGGAGTCCGACCACCCCATGGACCGCCTCGTGTGCGGCGACGTCGGCTACGGCAAGACCGAGGTCGCCCTCCGGGCCGTGTTCAAGGCCGTGCAGGACGGCAAGCAGGCCGTGATCCTCGTGCCCACCACGCTGCTCGCCCAGCAGCACTTCCAGACCTTCAGCGAGCGGTTCGCCCCCTACCCCGTGCGCGTCGAGGTCCTCTCCCGCTTCCTCACGCCCGCCCAGCAGCGGGCCGTGGTGGCCGCCACCGCCGACGGCGAGGTCGACGTCCTCATCGGCACGCACCGCCTGCTCTCCGGCGACGTCAAGCTGCCGCGCCTCGGCCTGCTCGTCGTCGACGAGGAGCAGCGCTTCGGGGTGCAGCACAAGGAGGCGATGAAGCACCTGAAGGCCAACGTCGACGTGCTCACGCTCACCGCCACCCCCATACCACGCACCATGGAGATGGCCCTCACCGGCATCCGCGACCTCACGCTCCTGCAGACCGCTCCGGCCGAGCGCCAGCCGATCCTCACCTACGTCGGCGAGTACGACGAGCGGGCCGTCGCCGAGGCCATCCGCCGCGAGCTGCTGCGCGAGGGCCAGGTGTTCTACGTGCACAACCGGGTGCTCGACATCGAGCAGAAGGCCGACGACATCCGGGTGCTCGTGCCCGAGGCCAGGGTCGCCATCGCCCACGGCCAGATGGACGAGGGCTCCCTCGAGCAGATCGTGTACGACTTCTGGGAGGGCCGCTTCGACGTGCTCGTGTGCACGACCATCATCGAGACGGGCATCGACATGCCGACGGTCAACACCCTCGTGGTGGACCGGGCCGACCGCATGGGCCTGGGTCAGCTCCACCAGCTGCGGGGCCGCGTCGGGCGCAGCGGCCAGCGGGCCTACGCCTATCTGTTCCATCCCGCCGACGTGCAGCTCTCCGAGGAGGCCTACGAGCGCCTCAAGACCATCGGGGAGCACACCGAGCTCGGCTCGGGCTTCAAGATCGCCATGCGCGACCTCGAGATCCGCGGGGCCGGCAACCTCCTGTCGGGCGAGCAGTCGGGCCACATCGCCGCCGTCGGCTACGACCTGTACAGCCAGATGGTCATCGAGGCGGTGGGGGAGCTGAAGGGCGAGAAGCCGCCGGTCGAGCAGGAGATCACCCTCGAGGTGCCCGTCGACGCCTCCATCCCGGCCGACTACATCGCCAAGGAGCCCCTCCGCCTCGAGGCCTACCGGCGCCTGGCCGCCGTCACCACGAGGGCCGAGGTCGACGACATCCGCACCGAGTGGCTGGACCGCTACGGGCCCGTGCCCGACCGCGCCGCGGCGTTGCTGGAGGTGGCGCGGCTGCGGGCCGAGTGCGTCCGCATCGGCATCACCGAGCTGATCGTCACCAAGGCCCAGGGCCTGGGGGCCTCGATGATGTCCGGCGCGCTGATGGCCAGGATCTCGCCCGTCTCCCTGCAGACCTCCCAGGAGCTGCGGCTGCAGCGGCTGTCCCGGGCCGCCATCCACAAGGCCCGGGAGCGCCAGCTGGTCGTGCCGATCAAGCCCCGGACCGATCCGGTGGAGTTCCTCGTCGTGTTCCTGGGCGAGCTCTTCCCCATCCGCTGAGCCCCGTCCGGTGGGGAGCAGCGGCAGGCGGACGGTCCAGCCGCGCTCCGGCCCAGCCGCGCTCCGGTCCAGCCGCGGCCCGGTCCGGTGGGTCGACCGCTAACCTCGCCCACCATGACTCGTCCCCGCCGCGCCCGGCCCGTGCGCACCGTCGCGGTCGCCCTCGCCCTCAGTGCCCTCGGCCTCGGTGCCTGCTCGACCTCCGACGTGATCTCGACCGGCTCGTCGGCCGCCCTGGAGGTGGACGGCCGCACGGTCCTCACCCGCGACCAGCTCCAGGCCGAGCTGCGCCGGTACGGCTCCAACCCGGACTACATGCTCGGCAAGGCCGATCCCGTGGCCCCCGACGCCACCCGGTTCCCGGCGGCGCTCACCGTCGACCGGCTCAACCACCACCTGCGCCTCGAGCTCATGGCGGCGGTGCTCGAGCGGCTGAAGCTCCAGCCGGCCGAGGAGTCCGACGCCATCCGCAACGAGGCGATCCAGAACATCTTCTCCTCCGCCGGTGAGGCCGAGGGCAAGGCCGCGTTCGCCAAGCTGCCGGAGTCGGACCGCAACGACTACGTGATGCTGGGCCGCCAGATCGCCGCCGTCCGTGCCTGGATCGACCCCGAGATCACCAAGGCCAAGGCGGCGCTGGGCAAGCCCGAGGACTACTACGCCAAGCACCGCGACGAGTTCCAGGAGGCCTGCGTCCGTCACGTGCTCGTGGCCTCGCAGGACGAAGCCCTGAAGGTGAAGGCCCGTCTCCAGGGTGGCGAGGACTGGAAGACCGTCGCGCTCGTGTCGACCGATCCCGGCTCGGCCCAGGCGGGCGGCGAACTGCCCTGCGGCCCCGTCGACCAGTACGTGCCGCCCTTCGCCGTGGCCGCCCGCGAGCTGGACCTCAACGAGCTCAGCGACCCGATCCAGACCCAGTTCGGGTTCCACATCCTCCAGGTGACCAAGCGCAGCAACGCCGCCTTCAACGCCGCCGCCGTGAGCACGCGCATCGACAACGTGGCCGGCGAGCAGACCCTGAAGAAGATCTTCCAGCCCATGGAGGACCTGAAGGTGAAGGTCCCGGTCGAGTACGGCACCTACCGATCGGGCGCCTTCACCGACTTCCCGGCCATCGTCGCTCCCGGCACGGCCCTGGCGTCCGCCCCCTGAGCGGCCCCGTGGGCGGCTCCGCCACCGATCCCGTGGGCGGCTCCGCCACCGATCCCGTGGGCGGCTCCGCCGCCGATCCCGTGGGCGGCTCCGCCGCCGATCCGGTCGGCCGGGTCGTGGTCGTCGGGCTCGGGCCGGCCGGGCCGGACCTGCTCACCGCGGCGACCACCGCCGCCATCGCCGCCGTCCCCCGGCGGTTCCTGCGCACGGCCCGCCACCCCTCGGCAGCCGCCGTCGGGGAGGCCCGGTCCTTCGACGACCGCTACGAACGGGAGGCGTCCTTCGACGCCGTGTACGCATCGATCGTCGACACGCTCGTCGCCGAGGCCAGCGCCCACGGCGAGGTCCTCTATGCCGTTCCCGGATCGCCCGTCGTGGCCGAGCGGACCGTCGAGCTGCTGCGCGGCGACCGACGCGTGACCGTCGAGATCGTCCCCGCGCTCTCGTTCCTCGACCTCACCTGGGCCCGCCTCGGCATCGATCCCCTGGCCGGTGGCGGGGTCCGGGTGGTCGACGCACACCGGTTCGCCGAGGACGTCGCCGGTCAGCGCGGCCCGGTGCTGGTGGCCCAGTGCCACTCCCCGCGGGTGCTCTCGGAGGTCAAGCTGTCGCTCGACCCCGGGCCCGACCTGGCTCCGGTGAGCCTGCTGCACCACCTCGGCCTGGCCGACGAGCAGGTCCTCACCCTCCCCTGGGCCGAGATCGACCGCTTCGCCGGGGCCGACCATCTGACGTCGCTGTGGATCCCCGAGCTGCCCACCAGCGCCGGGACCGCCGTCACCCGCCTGGAGCAGATGATGGCGCGGCTCCGTGAGGGCTGCCCGTGGGACCGGGAGCAGACGCACGAGTCGCTCGTGCGGTACTGCGTCGAAGAGGCCGACGAGCTCGCCGAGGCCATACGCGCGCTGACGATCGCGGAATCCGGTGACGATCCCGCAGCCGAGGCCGCCGCCGTCGCCGACGTCGAGGACGAGCTCGGTGATGTGCTCTTCCAGGTCGTGTTCCACGCCTGCCTCGGCGCCGAGGAGGGCCGCTTCGACCTCGCCTCCGTGGCCGAGGTGCTGATGGCCAAGCTGGAGCGGCGCCATCCCCACGTCTTCGGCGACGTGGTCGTGGCCGACGCCGACGAGGTGCGCCGGAACTGGGAGGCGATCAAGGCGGCCGAGCGGGCGGGCCTCCTGCCCCGGACCCGCCGCCCGACCTGAGGGCGCCGTCGAGCCGGACGGCCCCGGCCCCGGCTCATCTGAGCGCGGCGCGAAAGCCGCGCTCGGCGAGCCGGTCGAGCAGCTCGTCGCGGTGGCCCGGGCCGCGGGTCTCCACGATCACCTCGACCTCCACCTCGCCGACCGAGAGCTCCACCCCGAATCGGTGGTGCTCCACGTCGAGCACGTTGATGCCGAGGGCGGCGATCTCGGCCGACAGCGAGGCGAGCATCCCGGGCCGGTCCGGGAACACGATGCGCAGCCGCGCGTAGCGGCCCGCCGCCGTGAGCCCGTGGCGGATGATCGACGTGAGCAGGAGCGGATCGACGTTGCCCCCCGACAGCACGGCGACCGCCGGGCCGTCCACGGTCACGGCGTGCTGCAGCAGCGCCGCCACCCCCACCGCCCCGGACGGCTCGACCACGGCCTTGGCCCGCTCCAGCAGGAGCAGCACGGCCTGGCTGATCGACTCCTCGCTGACCGTCACGACCTCGTCGACGAGCTCGCTGATCAGGGCGAAGGGGATCGCCCCGGGGGCCTTGAGGGCGATGCCGTCGGCCATCGTGGCGAGCGACGGCAGGGTGGTCACCGACCCGGCCACCAGCGACGCCAGGACCGACGCCGCCCCCTCGGCCTCCACCCCGACGATGCGGACCCCCGGCATCCGCGCCCGCAGGGCGACCGCCACCCCGGCGATGAGCCCGCCCCCTCCCGTCGGCACGAGCACCGTCGGGCGCTGTCCGGCGATCGGCTCCAGCTCGGCCGCCAGCTCCAGCCCGACGGTGCCCTGCCCGGCGACCACGGCGGCGTCGTCGAAGGGCGGGACGAGCACGGCCCCGTGCTCGGCGGCGTGAGCCCGTGCCAGCGCCAGGCAGTCGTCGACCGAGGCCCCGCCGAGCACGACCTCGGCTCCGTAGTCGCGGGTCGCCTGGACCTTGGGCACGCTGGCGCTCTCGGGCATGAAGATCGTCGACCGGTGACCGGTGAGCGACGACGCCAGGGCCACCCCCTGGGCGTGGTTGCCCGCCGACGCCGCCACCACCGCCACCCCGGCGGGCAGCTGGGAGATGCGGTTGTAGGCGCCCCGGATCGTGAACGACCCCGCCCGCTGGACGTGCTCGGGCTTGATCCACACGTCGGTGCCGAGGGCCCGGGCCAGCGCCTCGGCCCGCCGGGTCCGGGTGGGTCGCACCACCCCGGCGAGCCGGGTGGCGGCCGCCTCGACGTCGGCGATCGTCACGGTCGGTGCGGGGCGGGCGGACACGACGCGGACCGTACCCCGGTGCGTCACGGTGCGTCGGGTCCCGTCGGGTCCCGTCGAACGTGCGTTCCTCCTCCACCCGGGTCGGTGGCGCCACCCTGTAGCGTGCCGTCCGCGTCCTCCGCACGCCGGCCCCGCCGGCCGACTTCCCCGAGTTCAGGAGCCCCAGCGTGAGCACGATCGTCGACGTCATCGGCCGCGAGGTCCTCGACTCCCGGGGCAACCCGACGGTCGAGGTGGAGGTCGTCCTCGACTCCGGCTCCCGGGGCCGGGCGACGGTCCCCTCCGGCGCCTCCACCGGCGAGCACGAGGCCGTCGAGCTGCGCGACGGCGGCTCCCGCTACCTGGGCAAGGGCGTGCTGCGCGCCGTCGACCACGTCAACGGCGAGCTGCGCGACCTGCTCGTCGGTGAGGACGCGCTCGAGCAGCGCCGCCTGGACGCCGCCATGGCCGATGCCGACGGCACCGCCAACAAGGCCCGGCTGGGGGCCAACGCCATCCTCGGCGCCTCCATGGCCCTGGCCAAGGCCGCCGCCGACGAGTTGGAGCAGCCGCTCTACGCCTACCTCGGGGGCCCCAACGCCCACGTGCTGCCGGTGCCGATGATGAACGTCGTCAACGGCGGGGCCCACGCCGACAACACGATCGACCTCCAGGAGTTCATGGTCATGCCGGTCGGCGCCGCCTCGTACTCCGAGGCGCTGCGCTGGGGCGTGGAGACCTACCACACCCTCAAGAAGCTGCTGAAGGACCGCCGCCTGGCCACCGCCGTGGGCGACGAGGGCGGCTTCGCCCCCGACCTGCCGACCAACGAGGACGCCGTCCGCTTCCTCGTCGAGGCCATCGAGGCGGCGGGCTACGTGCCCGGCGAGCAGATCGCCATCGCCCTCGACCCGGCCATGAGCGAGCTGTACCGCGACGGCCGCTACCACCTCAGCGGCGAGGGCCGCGTCCTGACCAGCGAGGAGCTCGTCGGGTACTGGAGCGACCTGGTGTCGCGCTACCCGATCGTGTCCATCGAGGACGGCATGGCCGAGGACGACTGGGACGGCTGGACGGCCCTCACCAGCGCGCTGGGGAGCCGGGTCCAGCTCGTGGGCGACGACCTCTTCGTCACCAACTCGGCCCGCCTGCAGCTCGGCATCGACCGCTCGACGGCCAATGCCATCCTGGTGAAGGTCAACCAGATCGGTTCGCTCACCGAGACCTTCGACGCCGTCGGCCTGGCCACCCGCCACGCCTACGCAGCCGTGATGTCGCACCGCTCGGGCGAGACCGAGGATGCGACCATCGCCGACCTCGCGGTGGCCACCAACTGCGGCCAGATCAAGACCGGTGCCCCGGCCCGCTCCGACCGGGTGGCCAAGTACAACCAGCTCCTGCGCATCGAGGAGCAGCTCGGTGACAGCGCCGCCTTCTGGGGCCGACGTGCACTCGCCCCCCGGGGCGGCGCCCGGTGACTCCCTCCGGTCGCCCGGCGATGGCGCCGCTGACCCACAGCACCGCCGCCGGCACCGCCGCCGGGAGACGCACCGCCGCCGGCACCGCTGCCGATGGGGTGCTGTCGGGCCTCGGCCGCGGTCTGCGACGGGCCGGGTTCCACCTCGCCCTCGGCGCCACCGTGGTGCTGGCCGCGGTGGCCGTCGGCCTGCTCCCCGTCGGGACCTGGCTCGACCAGGGTGACGAGATCGCCCGGTCCGAGACGGTCCTGCACAGCGTCGAGCGCAGCACCGCCGAGCTCTCCGCCCGGGCCGAGGCGCTGAGGACCGACGAAGAGGTGAGCCGGATCGCCCGTGAGCAGCTCGGCATGGTTCCCGCCGGACGCGAGGCCTACGCCATCACGAACCTGCGCCCGGGACGTGACGCCATCAGCGAGCCGCCCCGGATCGACACCGACCCCCTCGAGGGGGCCGACGCTGCGCCCGCGCCCCGCCGCAGCCTGTGGCGGTCCGCCCTTGACGTCGCCACGTTCTGGGACTGACCGGAGGGCCCCGCCCCGTGACCGCCCCGTGACCGCCCCGTGACCGCCCCACGTGATGCCCGGGCGATCGGCCGAGCCGCCTACCGCGCCGCCCGGATGCGGGCGCTCGCCCTCCGGCACGGCTTCACTGCCGCCCCCACCGCCCGGGCCGCCGGGCGGATCGTCGTGCGGGCCGACGGCGAGCTGCGGATCGGCCCCCGGGCCCTGCTCGACGGGGTGGTCGCCCCGGTGGTGATCAGCGTGGAGCGGGGAGCGTCGATCGACATCGGCGAGCACTGCTTCCTGAACTACGGCGCCGACCTCCACGCCGCCGCCGGGATCAGCCTCGGGCGGCGCGTCCTGCTCGGCCCCCACGTCTCCATCGCCGACCACCACGGCCACCAGCTCACCCCGGACCGGCCCGACACGCCCCGGCCGGTCGTCCTCGAGGACAACGTCTGGGTGGGGCGGTTCAGCATCGTGCTCCCCGGCGTCCGCATCGGGGCGGGCTCGGTGGTGGGTGCCGGTTCGGTGGTCAGCTCCGACGTGCCGCCGGCGACGATCGTCGGGGGCGTCCCGGCCCGCCCGATCCGTCGGCTCGATCTGCCCGAGGGCTGGTACCGCTGACGGTGCCGACCCGGGCGTCGGTGCCGACCGGGTGCCGACCGGGTCAGACGGCGGGTTCGGGCTTCGCCTCGGGTGCGCCGGGCCGCCGGCCACGCAGCACCAGGCTCCCCCGGCCGCTCCGCCATCCCTTGATCACGACCATCATCTCGGCCGCCGACGAGCTCAGGATCCGCTGGGCCCGCTGGAGCAGCCGGATGCTCCGGTAGGACTCGGGGGTGATGAGGACGATCGCGTCGGCGAACTTGATCGCCCGGATGGCCAGCGGGTTGCTGAGCAGGTTGCCGGCGTCGATGATGAGCAGGGCGTCCTTGTGGATGTGGTGCACGGCGGCGATCACCGCGCCCACGTTGCGGGTGTTGAGGATCCCGCGGGCGTGGACATCGGGACCCATGGCCACGATCCGGGCCTCGTCGAGGGGGGTGGGCAGCAGCCGGGGGATCCCGCCGGGGCGCAGGACGGCCTCGATCCCCTCACCGCTGTCCACCGGGGGGTTCGACGACAGGAACGGGCTGAAGGGGTTGAGGTCCATGATCAGGGCCCGGTCGCCCTGGGCCACCGCTTCGCCGGCCACGCCCAGCACGGTCGTGGTCACGCCGGAGCGGTTCTCCAGGCCCGCGACGACGATCACGCGGTTCTCCGACTTGAGGCGCGACGCCGCCGTGCACGCCTGCTCGAAGAGGGCCTGCTCCTCGGACGAGTGCTCGGAGAGGGACCGCATGGGGGACATGGCCCGGCGGTAGCGGGCGATGCGGGCCGTGGGGGCGACGCCCATGGTCCTCTGCACGTCGGCTCCGGTGACCAGACGCATCGGCCCCCGGGTGAGCAGGACGGCGAGGCCGACCGTCGAGACGATCCCGAGAACCGTACCGAGGCCCACGTACAGCGTGGTCCGCTTGCGGACCGGGTCCACCCGCGTCGACAGCACCCGGCTCGGGAGCGAGATGACGTCGAGCTGGCGGCGTTCGATCTGCTGCGCTCTCAGCTGGGCCAGCTGCTCGTAGAGGGCGGCGACCCGGGGGTCGACGGTGTCGATGCCCGGATTCGTCCTGCGGATGTCGGCGATCTGGGCGTTCAGGGCCTTGATCTGGCTGTCGATGGCCGCGGTCGACGACTGGTTGGCGGCCGCCAGGCGAGTCGCCTCACCCTCCAGGAACACCGTGCCGACCGCGTCGGCGATGCGCCTGGCCCGGACGGCGTCGGTGTCGAGCACGGAGATGTCGGCGATGTCGCTGTTGGCCCGAGGAACGATCTGCAGGCTGAGACGGATGCTCTCCGAGGACGTGGCCGGAACCTGTCGGCTCACGTCCTCGATGAAGCTCGTCGACGACATCTGGTCGACCTTCGTGCGCAGGTACCGGTCAGGGTTCCCACTGCCTTCGTCGA
>JBIKWW010000483.1:0-2848 GCA_044356125.1 Acidimicrobiia bacterium | reverse complement strand
TCGCTGCCGGGGCTGTCCAAGCGGCGGGCCCTCGTCGTCAACGAGATCCACACCGGCTGCACGAACTCCACGGTCGGCGGGTCGGCCGTCGGGACCGGGCTGAAGGTGGCCATGCTGCGCTCGGCCGGGCACTGCGAACGGGCCATCGCGGCGTCGATCGTGTGCACCGGCGCCGCCACCAGCGTGGCCCTGTGGGCCACCGCCTGGCTGCAGGCCGTGCCGCGGGTGCTGCTGGGCGAGGCCAAGGGTGGCGAGCTGCTGGTGGCGGTGGCCGGTACCGGGGTGATCACCGGAGCCGTCCTGTTCTGGTGGTCGGTGCTGTTCGTCCCCCCGGTCACCCGGCTCGTCGCCCGGGCCTTCGACGCCGTCCGGGCTCCCGTCGCCCGCCGGTCGCCTCGCGTCGTGCGCACCCATCTCGAGGCGCTCGACGTGCACGCCGAGGTCGAGCGCCTGCGCACCCTCGGCCATCTGCTGGTGCGCACCCGGCTGGGCGCCATCGCCGCCGCCGCCATGGCCAGCCAGGTGACGATCGCCCTGGTGCTCGTGGCCACGCTCGTGGCCCTCCAGCCCGCCGGGGGCGTGCCCCTGGCGGGGGTCGTCGGGGCCTTCGCCCTGGCCCGGGTGCTCGGCTCCCTGGCGCCGCTCCCCGGCGGCATCGGCGTGCTCGACGTCGGGCTCGCCGCCGGTCTGGTGCACCTCGGCATCCCCCACTCGACGGCGCTGGCCGCCATCGGCCTGTTCCGGGCCGTGACCTTCGTGCTGCCCATCGCCACCGGGATGCTGTGCCTGTTCGTCGCCCGCCGCCTGGACGCCTTCCGCCGGCCCGACCCGACGCGGCCCGACCCGAGCCTGCCCGTCCCGACCCGGCCCGACCCGACGTGGCCCGGCCCGTTGGCCGAGCTGCCGGCTGCCGTGCCCAGCCCCGTCGGCTCCGGTCTGGCCGCCGCCTGAGGGCCCGGCCCGGCCCAGCCTGGCCCAGCCGACCCAGCCCGGCCCAGCCCGCCCGCGCCCGACCCGCCCTGCGCCCGATCGCCGTCCTCAGCCGCCGCGGACCCGGCCGCGCAGGGCGGCCAGGGCCAGGCTCAGGCTGATCACCCCGACGCCGACGGTCGCCGCCAGCGCCTTGGCCAGCACGGCGCCGTCCCAGCCGGTCAGCACCAGGCTCCGCCACCCGTCGAGCAGGTAGGTGACGGGGTTGACGGTGGCGATCGCCGACAGCCAGCCGGCGAGCTGGTCCTTGGGCACGAACGTGGTGGTGGCGAAGGCGAACGGGAAGAACAGGAGGAAGGAGTTGTTCACCGCCGACGGGTTCGCCGTCTTCAGGGCGATGGCGTAGGAGAAGCAGGCGAAGACCGTGCTCCACAGGGCGGCCAGGAGGGCGAACGCGACCATGCCGAGCACGCCGGTGGCGAACCGCACGCCGACGGCGAACGAGATGCCCTGGATGGCGAGCACGATCAGGATCGCCGTGATGAAGTCGGCCAGCAGCAGGCCCACGAGCACCGACACCCGCCGGGCCGGGGAGAGCAGGATCCGGTCGAAGTAGCCGTTGGTGAGGTCGGTGACGAGGCTCGCCGCCCGGGACAGGCCGGTGACCCCGAACACCGCGGCCGAAGCCACCTGGAACGCCTTGTAGTTGCCCGAGGCACCGGCCGCCTCGGTGATGCGCTGCAGGGAGCCGACGTTCATGAAGTACAGGAACGCACCGATGATCACGGGCGGCACGAACGCCTCCGGGTCGCGCAGCAGGATCCGCACCGCCCGTCGGCCGACGGTGGCGATGTCGGCCACGAGCCCGGCAGGCCGGGCCTGGACGCGGCTCACGGGGCCTCCCCCTCGCCGGGCATGCGGTGGCCGGTCGCGTGGAGGAAGACGTCGTCGAGCGTCGGCGTGCGCACCGTGATCCCCTCGACGTGGGCGGTGCTGTCGTGCAGCGCAGCGGCGACCGCTCCCAGCCGGGCGGTGCCGTCGTCCACCGAGACGGTGAGCTCAGCCTCGTGGCACTCGACTCCGAGCACCCCGGGGAGATCCCGCACGGCGGCGGCGGCCCGGTCGGCGCCCGACGGGACCCGGGCGATCACGAGATCGCGGCCCACCTGCTTCTTGAGCGCCGACGGTTCGCCCTCGACGACGAGCCGGCCGTGGTCGACGATGCCGACGCGCTGGGCGAGCTGGTCGGCCTCCTCCAGGTACTGGGTGGTGAGCAGGATGGTCATGCCCTGCTCGGTGTTGAGGCGGCGGACCTCGGCCCAGACGAGGGCCCGCGACGCCGGGTCCAGGCCCGTCGTCGGTTCGTCGAGGAACAGCACCAGGGGCTCGTGGACGAGCGCCAGGGCGAGGTCGAGACGCCGGGCCATGCCGCCGGAGTAGGTCGAGCTGAGGCGGTCGATGGCGTCTCCGATGCCGACGATCCCGACGAGCTCATCGACGCGTCGCCGGGTGTCGGCCCGGGAAAGTCCGTAGAGGCGGCACTGCATCACGAGCAGCTCGCGGCCGGTCTGGCGCGGATCGATCGACGTCCCCTGGAGGGCGCAGCCGATGCGGAGGCGGACCTCCTCCGGTTGCCGGGCGACGTCGAACCCGGCCACCGACGCCCGGCCCCCCGTGGGGGCGAGCAGCGTGCACAGCACCCGCACGGTCGTGGACTTCCCGGCGCCGTTGGGGCCGAGCAGGCCGTAGACCTCGCCCGCCTCGATGCCCAGATCGATGCCCCGGACGGCCTCGACCGACCCGAAGCTCCGTTGCAACCCCACCGCCTCGATGCTCGCCATGGCGACCGAGACTGTGGCACAGCGCAGCGGCCGGCCGTGACGGGCTCAGGTGACGGTGAAGCGGGCCGGGCCCAGGT
>JBIKWW010000482.1:0-2852 GCA_044356125.1 Acidimicrobiia bacterium | reverse complement strand
CCGGCATCTGGTCCTGAACCGCCGAGGGGGTAGCGCAGCGGGCGCGGCAGGATCTGGGGCATGTCCGAGGACCCCCGCTACGCCGGCTTCCCACCCGGGTTCTTCGCCCGCAGCGACGAGAACGACGACGCCGACTTCTACGCCGTGCCCCGCCTGGTGACCCACATCGACGACGGCGCCATCGGCGCCGTCGGGGCGCTCTACGAGGAACTCGCTCTCCACGAGGGCCACGTGCTCGACCTCATGAGCTCATGGATCTCGCACTTCCTCACGCCGCCGCGCCGGCTCACGGTCCTGGGCATGAACGGGCCCGAGCTGGACCGCAACCCACAGGCCACCGCCCGGGTGGTGCACGACCTCAACGCCGATCCCCGCCTCCCCTTCGACGACGAGACGTTCGACAGCGCCACGTGCGTCGTCTCCATCGACTACCTCACCCGGCCCATCGAGGTGCTCGAGGATCTGGCCCGGGTGGTGCGCCCGGGTGGCCCGGTGGTGATCACCTTCTCCAACCGCTGCTTCCCGACCAAGGCGATCCGGGGCTGGCTCATGACCGACGACGCCACCCACTGCGTGATCGTCGAGCGCTACCTCCAGCTCGCCGGAGGCTGGACGGCCATCGGCTCCCAGCGCCGCCCGACCGGCCGGGGTGGCCGCGATCCTCTGTACGCGGTGATGGCCCGGCGGGCGTGACGGCGCCCGTCGAGGGCCGGGGCCCAGGCCGCTGACGGGATGCGGATCAGACGGGGGCGAGGAGCCCGTCGACGATGTCGGCCGATGCCTCCTCGATGGCCGAGCAGGCGTCGAGCTGGGCGAGCACCTCGGGCGTGAGGCCGGGCGTCTTCGACACCGATCGCCAGGCATGGGCGCCCTGACGTTCCGCTGCTGCTTGCATGAACAACTGTTCGTGCGCTGAGTATCCGTCGAAAGCCCTGTAGTAGATGCTGCGGGCCTCGGGGAGCCGGGCGTCGAGCATGGCTGCGGTGTCGGCGTCGATGGGGAAGGCAGCGGTGATGCGGTCGGCGATCTCGTCCTCCCGGTCGGCACAGGCGAGCAGCTCGGCCGACCACTGGGGAACCTGGGCAGCCCATCCCCGGTAGCGGTCGGCGGCGGTCCGTTCGAGCCGGGCCAGGAAGGCGGGCAGCACGTGGGGCGGGAGATCGGCCAGCAGGGGCCGCAGCAGGTCACCGAAGCGCGGGATCTCGGGGTTCACGTCGACGACGGTAGCGGGCGCCCCGGTCGTTGCGGGAGCCGGGCCGCCGGGAGCCGGGCCGTCGGGAGCCGGGCCGTCGGGAGCCGGGCCGTCGGGATCGCCGTTCGGGATCAGCGCCCGCCCCGGATCGGCTCCCGCCAGGTCCGGTTCCCGTCGTCGAGCACCACGGCACCGTCCTCGAGGCGGAAGGCCGTTCCACCCCCGGTTCCGGTGCCGGCGTCGTCGTGGAGGATCCGGACCGCTCCCGACGCCGTGACCTGGCTCACGAAGGGCACGAACGAGCCGTGTCGTTCCAGCATCCGGGAGGCGAACATGCGTCCGGCGTCGATGGCGGGCCCGTCGGGACCCACCACGCCCGGGCGCCCGACGGCAGCGGACGCCTCCCGCTCGAACCAGGGCGCGTACAGCCGCTGCACGACGGCCGGCTCCAGGGTCGAGCCGAAGACCACGCAGGCCGCCGCGTCGGGCTCCACCTCGAGGTCGGTCGGGGCGCGTCGCAGCAGCTCGTCGCACAGCACCCCGAACCCGTCGAGCATCTGGGCCACGGGAAGGCGGTGGCCACTGCGCCCGATCAGGTTGATGCCTCCCTGGCGGCTCCAGGTCAGGCGGACGAGATCGTCCCAGGCCAGTGAGCGGGGCCGCCCGAACCGCCGGCGCTCGATGCCGGCGGCATCGATCACGAAGACGTCGGCCCGGGCCGAGACCACCAGAACCAGGCCGAGCAGGGCCATCAGGGCGAACACCGCCCCGGCCACCGGTCCGCCGCTGTCGGCCCGGGCGGCGATCACCGCCACGGCCCCGAAGCCGAGCATGGTCACGCCACCCAGCCCGCTCACCCAGCGCGGGTAGGCGAGCACGAACCCCTCACCGGAGGGGACGGCGCGGCCGCGACGCCGCGCCGTGATCCGCGCCACGCGCCGCAGCACGAAGCCGATCAGGGCGAAGGTGACCACGGTCTGCACCACACGCACCAGCACGGGTCCGGTCTAGCCCGTGGTGCCCGCCCACTGCAGGGAATGGGCTGGGCCACCGGGCCGCTTCAGGTTGACTTCAGGTCGCCGTCCGTACCGTCGCCGCCGTGGCTCCCTCGACGCACGCACTGGTCGCCCATGTCCTGCGGCGGCTCTCCTTCGGTCCCCATCCCGACCAGCTCGAGCGCTTCGCCGCCCTCGGTCAGCGAGGACCGGGCGAGGCCCTGGACTGGGCGATCGACGCCCCCGCCCAACCGGCCCGGCCCGACCGGGTCGCCTCCGACGACTGGGACGCCAACCTGTTCGGCTGGGTGGAGAACCTGCGCCGGGCCGACGCTGGTCTCCACGAGAAGATGACCTGGTTCTGGCACGGGCACTTCGCCACGTCGTCGGACAAGGTCGGCAACCAGACGCTCCTGCACGCCCAGCAGCGCCGGCTGCGCGAGCACGCGCTGGGCAGCTTCCGCGACCTCCTGCGGGCCGTCATGAAGGACCCGGCGATGATGCTCTACCTCGACGCCGCCGGCTCGGGGGTGGACGCTCCCAACGAGAACCTCGCCCGGGAGTCGATGGAGCTGTTCACCCTCGGCCGCGGCGCCTACACCGAGGCCGACGTCAAGGCCGGTGCCCTCGCCCTCGCCGGATGGGACGTGGACTACGACTCGGGG
>JBIKWW010000481.1:0-2867 GCA_044356125.1 Acidimicrobiia bacterium | reverse complement strand
GCGGCCTTCGCCTGATCGGTCATGGGCTTGAGGCGGGCGTCGAGGCGGGCGATGAGTGCTTCCATCGGCTCGAGGCCGAGCACCGAGCCGAGCCGGTCGTGCAGCTGCGAGGGCGTCGCGTCGAGGAAGGACTCGAGCTCGGCGTGGTTGAGGAAGGGCCGTAGCGTGCCGAGCGGACCGTCCCAGCCGAGCGCGGTGAGCTCGACGCGCTTGTGGCCGGGTGTCTGCGCCGTCGCGCTCGATGCGTCGAGGCCGGCATCGGCCGCCCAGCGCCGCTCGATGGTCGTGGTGCCCTTGGTGCCGGGGAGGTGGACGTCGACCCGGATCGCCGGCGCCGCACCGTGGTGCGCGTTGCGCCACCCGTCGCGCCACACCGCCGAGCGCTGGAACCGGTGGGCCGACCCGGTGAGCGCCACCTCCAGCGCCTCGGCGAGGCTCGACTTGCCCGACCCGTTGCGGCCGATCACGATCGTCAGGCCGGGGCCGGGCGTGAGGCGCAGCTCGGTGGGCGCACCGATGCCCCGGAACCCCTCGACGGTGACCGAGCTCAGGTAGACGCCCTCGACGGGGGCAATGCGTGCGGTGTCGTGGCCGGCGGTCGCCGGGCGGGGTGCGGGCTGACCGTCGAGCAGACGGTCGAGGGCGTCGTCCCCCTCCGCTGCGGCGAGGACGGCGTCGACCAGCCCATCGTCAGCGTCGGCCCCGGCGAGCCGATCGAAGAGCTCGTCGATGAGCGTGCCCGTCGCGGCTGGTGCTGCGGCCCCTTCCCCCATGGGCGCAGTGTGCCAGCGGGCCGGGAACGAATGCGAAGTTGCGGGCTCGGCCGGCGGAGGGGTGGACCGGTGCAGTGTTGCGTTCACCAGGCTTGGGGCACCCGCCTCGCCGTCCGCCGAGACGGCCGTGGGCGCCACCGGGTCATGGCCAGGTGTGGATGGTGGGCGCGGCCGGACCGAGTGCCTCCGCCAGCGCGCGGAGGTCGCCAGGGTCGCCCGTGAGGACGCCATCGCGGAGGCGCACCGCCGTGATGATCAGGTGCGCGTCGACCACGTCTGAGGTCCTGGTCTGTGCCAGCAGCTGACCGACCGGGCGGCCATCGTCGAGCGGATGGATGGTGATGGTCTGCAGGAACGCGGCGAGGCGCGCCTGTCGGGTCCCGTTCCGCCAGACCTGGGCGACGACGGGCTCGGTCGTCCGCAACGCCGTTCCGGATCGGTGCGCAGCGGTCAGGAACGCCCGGGCGGTGCGCTCATCGCGATCGACCGAGATGAGGAAGCCGGCATCGAGGATCACAGCCCGTATCGGCGGGCCATGGCGGCGACGTCGGCCTCGTCGATCGGGCCTGCTTCCGCATCCCATGCCTCGAGGAACGACCGCAACGCGACGTGGCGCTCGCGCTCGGCGGCGAGCGCTCGCAGCGCGGCGCGGATGGCGCTGCTCCGCCCTCCGTACTGGCCGGCGAGTGCGTCGAGCAGCGCCTCGTCGCTGTCGTCGAGGCGGACGGTGGTCGTGCTCACGGGCGGAATGTAACACAGTCGTGCTACAGCCGCGGCATCGGCGGAGCTCACCGACGACCCCGTTCCTCGAAGGCGGAATCGATCATGCAGTCCCGCTACCCGAGCAATGCGCCGATGCCGGAGGTGAGGGCGAGCCCGGCCGGAACGGCGGAGATGCGGTCGGCCAGTGCGAAGGGCTGCGCCACGCTGCAGACGACGGCGAGGTGGTCGAGGCGGAGGTCGTCGAGGGCGATGCGCATCGACGGGGTGACGCGCGGACGGTCGGTCCGCTTCACCTCGACACCGATCGTGGAGCCGCCGTGCTCGAGCCGGAGGTCCAGCTCGGCGCCGCGCTGCGTGGCCCAGAACGACACCGACCGGGGCTCGACGAGCGTGACGAGCTGCTCGATCACGAACCCCTCCCAGCTGGCCCCGTGCTTGGGATGGCGGTCGAGCGCCACGCGGTCGTCGATGCCGAGCAGTCGATGCAGCAGGCCGCTGTCACGCAGGTACACCTTCGGCGAGCGGACCTGGCGCTTGGCCAGGTTCTCGAACCAGGGCTGGAGCTGGCGCACGACGAGTGCGTCGGTGAGGGCGTCGAGGTAGCGGCGCACCGTCGACTGCGACACGCCGAGGGCGCGTGCCAGCTCTGCGCCGTTCCAGGCCTGGCCGTGGAAGTGGGCGACCATCGTCCAGAACCGGCGCATCGTCGCCGCCGGGACCCGGACCCCGAGCTGCGCGAGGTCGCGCTCGAGGAACGTCGAGACGTAGTCGTCGCGCCAGCGGTTGGAGCGGGCGTCGTCGTCGGCCAGGAACGCCGGAGGCAGCCCCCCTCTGAGCCACAGCTGTTCGAGCTCGCCGGGCACGTCGGCGACCCGCAGGCCCGGCAGCTCGACCATCCGGATGCGGCCCGCCAGCGACTCCGACGACAGGCCGACGAGATCCGGTGACGCACTGCCCAGCAGCAGGAACCGGCCGGGCCGCCGGTCACGATCGACGAGCACGCGCAGCTCCGGGAACAGGTCCGGCCGGCGCTGGGCCTCGTCGATGACGACCGTGCCGGCGAGGGCCTCGAGCGCCGCCGTGGGCTCGGCCAGTCGCGCCAGGTCGCGTGGGTCCTCGAGGTCGAACCATCGGGCCGGGTCCGGGTCGACGACGGTGCGGGCGAGCGTGGACTTGCCCGCCTGGCGGGGCCCGGTGAGCAGCACGACCGGCGCCTCGGCCAGCGCCGACCGAAGGCGAGCCTGATCAAGCCCCCGAGTGATCATGTTGCATTTCTAGCACCAGAAGCGAGAAATACGACGTAGAGTCGGTTGCCTCAGGCTGTCCCGCCGTGGCGCCGCCGGGTCTCGACGAGCAGCCGCTGCAGCAGCG
>JBIKWW010000529.1:0-2880 GCA_044356125.1 Acidimicrobiia bacterium | reverse complement strand
AAGCGCGCCGCGCGGGCGATGGACATGACCCGAGTGTGCAACCCCCTCGGTGTGTTCTCGGCCATGGCGGCGATGTCCGCAGCGATGAGCGGTCTCGATCTGGCCATGGCGGCGCTGCCGGTGGTGCAGGGCATTGCGGGAGCCGCGGCCGAGTACGAGACGATGGAGTCCTCGACCGGCGCCGAGGCCGAGGCCGCCGGAATGGCCGCCATCGGGCAAGGGCTCAATGCAGCCATGATGGCGGCACAAGCCGCTGCCGACGCTGCGACCAACGCGCTGCGCGCCACGGTCGGAGTCCCACCCGCGATCCTTCCGCCCGCGCCCGTCGTACTCGGGATGCTGACGCCGATCCCGATCGGTCGCCCGGTGCTGATCGGTGGCATCCCCGTTCCTCCCCTGGGCGACATGCTCAATCACGGCATCGCCCAGCGCCGCCAGCGCATGCGCGAGCGCCGACGCCCCACCCACCTGGATGGCGACGGCCCGCCCCACCTCCACCCGCACGGCGGCGACGACGCCGACGCCCGCCCCCGGCCGCACACCAACGATGCGGGCAACGACTGCACTACCGGCAGTGGATGTCCCATCGACGCCGTGACTGGTGCGATGTTCGACGACTACCTCGACTTCCAGTCGACGGGCCTCTTTCGGTGGGAGCGCACCTACAACAGTGATCAGGCCGTCAGGGGCGGTCCCGTCGGGCGAGGGTACCGCCACACCTACCAGCGAGAGCTCGTCACACGCCTGCATCGCTGCACGTTCGTCGACGACTTCGGCAACGAGATCCGCTTTCCGCGGTTCGATCCCGAACTGCGCCGCGTGACGGCGCTGGGCTACCACCTCGAGCGACTCAGCCCGGAACGCTATCGTCTCTGGCGAGAAGACCGCCCGGTGATGACGTTCGTCACGCCGCGAGGCTCACTCCGAGCTCGCCTCACATCGCTCACCGAGAGCGACGCCGCCCTCGCCGCGCGAGGTGGCCGTGACCGCCGCATCCTCGACCTCCAGTACGACGAGCGCGGTCAGCTCAAGGGACTCGAGGAATCGGAGGGTGCGGCGCGCGTCCGCTACCGCCTCAAGCTCGATCGCGACGGTCACATCGAGAGTCTGTGGCGCGGGCACGAGGAGACTCCCCTCGTGGAGTACGCCTACGACCGTCGCGGGTGTCTGCTCGAGGTCCGCCGTCGAGACGGCTCGCGAGAGCGCTACAAGCACGACATCGATCATCGCGTCACGGAGCGGACCGACGGCAGCGGCTACGCGTTCCGCTGGCGCTACGACGAGAAGGGTCGCGCTGTGTGGTCGAGCGGTGAAGACGGGCTCTGGCCTGTCTCGCTCGAGTACGACAGCCGCACCACGAAGGTGACGAACGGCGATGGTGGCGTCGTCACGTACCACTTCCGGGCCGACGGGCTCGTGACCAAGATCGTTGATCAGTGCGGAGGTGTCCACGAGCGCCTGGTGGACGAGCGCGGCCGCGTGATCCGAGAGATCTCGCCGACCGGGCGGGTCAAGGAGCTGCTCTACGACGAGGCCGGCGCTCTGGTCGGACGCCGTGACCACTTCGGCGATGTCATCCCCCCACGGATGGTGGATCCGACACCGGCCAATCCTCGTGCGCTCCGGTTGCCGAGCTCGGACCGTGGATGGCTCCTCGGCTCCACGCGAGTCGATGCCTCGGATGCCCATTGGCACGTTCCGCCCGCGCTGCGCACGTTCGAGTGGGCGCTCGTGCCGCCCCCCAAGCTCGCCGAGCCCCGCAGAGCGTTCGACGACCTCGGTCGGGTGACGGAGGAAGTCGATGGCCGTGGGCGAGTGCGACGCACGCGCTTCGACGGTCGAGGGCGCCCGGTCGAAGAGACGGATCGCGATGGCCGGACACGTCGATGGCGGCGCGGGCGGTGGTCCCTCGTGCTCGCCGAGGAAGATGGACTCGGTCAGCTCACGCGCTTCCGCCACACGGCGACCGAGGCCATCTCGTCGGTCGTCGACCCGGGCGGCTCACTCACCGAGTATGACTACGACCTCCGTGGCCGCCTCTGCCGCGTGCGTCGGCACGGTGGAGTGCACGTCGAGTACGACTACGACCCAGGTGATGCGCTCCTCGCGAAGCGGGACGGTCAGGGCAACACGCTGGCGACGTTCACTCCACACGCGAACGGGTATCCCGCGCGCATCGAGCTCTCGAGCGGCGGAACACTGGTGCTCGAGTACGACGCTCGGGGCCGGGTGCGCGAGGGCTCGAGCACGACGACGCACGATGGTCGCACGCTCACGTACGTGTCTCGCCGCGACGCGCGGGGCACGGTGCTGTCGGACCTGCGGGACGGCGAAGGGCTCGTCCGGATGCGCCTCGGCACCGAGCGGACGCGCACGGTGCTGTTCGGTCGCTTCGCGCTCGAGGAGCAGAGTCGTGCGGAGGGCACGACGCTCGTCGGCCCGAGCGGTGCGCGGGAAGACCTCTATCTGCGGCCGGACCTTCGCGTGGAGCGGCGGCTCCCGAATGGGACGCTGGAGCTGAGCCAGTTCGACGAGGAGGGGTTCCTCACGGGGCGCGCGACGCACAAGCGCGCGTCGGATGGGGCGGAGGTGTCCTGGGGCGTTCGCTACGAGCGCAGTGGTGAAGGAGATCTGGTCAGCGTGTGGGACAGCGCTCGCGGTCCGGTTCGCTACGAGCTGGACGCGGCGCATCGCCTGGTGGGCGTGGACCGGAACGGGACGCGAGAGCTCATCGACCTGGACCCGGCCGGCAACGTGCTCGGCAAGCGGGGGCTCTCTCGCGTCGAGCTGATGGAGGGCAATCGCCTCGTCGCCACGGCCGAGGAGGAGTTCGTCTACGACGAGCGTCAGCTCCTTGCGGGTCGTCGTCGTCGCTCGGAC
>JBIKWW010000480.1:0-2881 GCA_044356125.1 Acidimicrobiia bacterium | reverse complement strand
TGGGAGGTCGCCGAGGATCCCGCCTTCCGGCGGGTGGTTCGCCGGGGCGAGGCCCCCGCCCGGCCCCGGGACGCCCGCAGCGTGCACGTCGTCGCGGACGGCCTGCGCGCCGACCGGGAGCACTTCTACCGGTTCCGGGCGGGCGCCGCCGTGTCACCGGTGGGACGGACCCGGACGGCCCCCGCCCCCGGCACCCGGGCCCGGTCGCTGCGCCTCGGCGTGGTGTCCTGCCAGAACCTGGAGGGCGGCTGGTGGACGGCGCTGGAGGCCCTCGCCGCCGACCGCCTCGATCTCGTGCTGCACCTCGGCGACGCCATCTACGAAGGCGACCCGGGCGGGTCCGTCCCGGAGCGGCGCCACGTGGCCCCCGAGCGGCCCGGCGGCTGCCGCACGCTGGCCGACTACCGGGCCCGCTGGCGCCAGTACCGCCAGGACCCGGCCCTGCAGGCGGCCCTGGCCAGCGCCCCGTGGATGCTCGTCGACGACGACCACGAGATCGTCAACAACGTCGCCGGCGGGGCGGCCGACGCCGACCTCGACCGCCGGGCCGCCGCCTACCGGGCGATGTGGGAGTTCCTGCCCGTGCGCACCCGGCCCGAGGGCCCGGCGTGGCGCCTGCACCGGCGGCTCGACTGGGGTCGCCTGGCCCGGATCAGCCTGCTCGACACCCGCCAGTTCCGCACCGCCCAGCAGCGCGGACCCGATGGCACCACCGTCGGGCCGCCCGAGCTCGGGGACCGGCCCGGCGACCTGCTCGGCGCGGACCAGGAGCAGTGGCTGCTCGACGGTCTCCGGGGGAGCCCGGCACGCTGGACCGTGATCGCCCAGCAGGTCGTCATGGCCCCGGTGCGGATCCTCAACCCGGCCCGCCTGCTCGGGCGCGACGGTCCGCCGGAGGTGGTGAACCTCGACCAGTGGGACGGCTACACCCGGTCCCGGGCCCGGGTGCTGGCCGCCCTGGCCGAGGCCCGCACCCCGAACCCGGTGGTGCTGTCGGGCGACATCCACACGGCCTGGGTGAACGAGCTGCGCCACGACGGGGTGACCGTGGCCACGGAGCTCGTCACCACGTCGGTCAGCTCGGGTGTCGATCCCCGCCTGGGGCCGCTGCTGACGCTGTCCAACGCCCGTCTGAACCCCCACGTCCGGTTCTTCGACGGCCGTCAGGGCGGGTACCTGCGCATGACCGTCGACGAGGCCCGCTGGCGCACCGAGCTGCGTCTCACCGAGGACCTCACGTCCCGCCGATCGACGGTCCGGACGGTCGCCGTCCACGAGATCACGGCCGGCACCCCGGGCGCCCGACGGGTCGGCTGAGCCGGGCGCGTCACTCGACGGCGGACGCGCCCGTCATCTCGCTCCGGGAGGTCGCCAGCGGGATCTCCGGCATCGTCACGGCGGCGACGAGGAAGACGGCGGCCAGGGCGAGCAGGTACAGGTAGATGCTGCGGGCGCCGACGGCGATGCCGTGCACGACGGCGTCGCGCACGTCCGGGGGCAGGGCCCGGACCGTGCGGGGCTCACGGATGAGCGAGGAGACGCTGCGGTCGCGCAGGTCGGCGGGCAGGCCGTCGCGCACCGTCGAGGTGGTCACGGCGATGAACAGCGCGCCGGCCACGGCCGAGCCGATCGCCCCGCCCAGGGACCGGAAGAACTGGACGGTGGCCGTGGTGGCCCCCATCACCGACATGGGAACGGCGTTCTGCACGGCGATGCTGTTGCAGGTGAAGCACACGCCGGTGCCGACGCCCATCACGAACATGGGGACGGCCAGCTGCCAGTACGGGACGTCGACGTCGATGCGGGCGAGGGCCAGGGACCCGGCGGCGACGAGCAGGACGGCACCGATCGGCCAGGGCTTGTAGCGGCCCGTGCGGGACACGAGCCGACCGACGACGATCGTCCCGGAGAACGCACCGAGCACCATCGGGCTCACGTACAGGCCGGAACGGGTGGGCGACACGCCCACGGCGTTCTGGAAGAAGATCGGGAGGAACAGCGTCGCCGCCCCGAAGGAGATGGCGCCGAGGCAGAAGCCCATGAGGAGGCCCCGCCACACGATGGCGTTGGCGAAGAGCGACGGGGGGATGATCGGCTCCTCGAAGCGCCGTTCCCGGCGCCAGAAGAACGGCGTGATCACGACCGCCAGGACGATCAGCACGCCGATGCGGGGCCGCAGCCATCCCTCACGGCCCTGTTCGAGGGCGACGAGCAGCGATGCGATGCCGACCGTCAGCAGGGCGGCGCCGCGCACGTCGAGGGAGGCCTGACGCGTCTGGTGCGGCAGCGGGAGGAACCGCACGGATCCGACGAGGGCGAGCACGCCGAGGGGGAGGTTGATGAGGAACGTCCAGCGCCAGCCGGCGGCGTCGACGATGACGCCTCCGAGGAGCGGCCCGGCGATGGCGGCGACCGTGCTGGCCCCGACGTAGATGCCGATGTAGCGGCCCCGCTCGCGGGGCGTGATGATGTCGGCCAGGATGGCGAAGGTGACGGCCTGGATGGCGCCGCCGAACACGCCCTGCAGCCCCCGGGCGGCGATCAGCTGGCCCATCGTCTGGGCGGCTGCGCAGGCCAGCGAGGCGATCGTGAAGCCGGCGATCGACAGGTTGAAGGCGCGCTTGCGGCCGTAGAGGTCGCTCAGCTTGCCGGCGAGCGGCGTGGCGATGGTGGAGCACAGCAGGTAGGCGGCACCGACCCAGGCGTAGCTGGAGAAGCCGCCGAGCTCACCGGCGATCGTGGGGAGGGCGGTGTTGACGATGGCGGTGTCCATCGCCGCCAGCAGTGAGCCCATCATCAGCGCACTGAGCACGATGGCGAAGCGCCCCGTCGTCATGCCGGGCAGCAGGACCCCCCGGGCCAGCCTGGGCCCGGGTGCCTC
>JBIKWW010000479.1:0-2887 GCA_044356125.1 Acidimicrobiia bacterium | reverse complement strand
GCGACCTGAGCGCTGACACCACCGCCCGCCTCGGCATCGAGGTCGTACCGCTCACGATCCGATTCGGGTCGGAGGAGTTCACCGACCGCGTGGAGCTGAGCGCCGACGCGTTCTGGTCCAAGCTGGCCGCCGCCGCCGTGCTGCCGGAGACCGCCGCCCCGTCCCCGGGCTCGTTCGAGCAGGCCTTCCGGGCCGCCGCCGAGCAGGGCGCCACGGGTGTGGTCTGCATCACCTTGTCCTCCAAGCTCTCGGCCACGCACCAGTCGGCCACGCTCGCCGCCGCCGCCGTGCGCGACGTGCTCGACGTCCGGGTGGTCGACTCGCTGTCGATCACCATGGGCCTCGGCACGATGTGCGTGGTGGCCGCCGAAGCGGCCGCCGCCGGGGCCTCGCTCGACGCCGTGGAGGCCGCCGCCCGTGACCTCGTCGGCCGCACGCACGTCTACGGCGCCGTCGACACCCTGGAGAACCTGAAGAAGGGCGGGCGAATCGGGGGAGCCCAGGCCATGATCGGCACGCTGCTGTCGGTCAAGCCGATCCTGGACATCTCGAGCGGAGCCGTCGAACCGGCCGGCAAGCAGCGCACCCGGGCCAAGTCCTTTGCCCACCTGGCCTCGATGGTGGCTGATGCCGTGGCCCGACACGGCCGTGTCGAGCACCTCGCCGTGATGCACGGCAACGCCACCGACATCGACCAGCTGCTCGACCTGCTCGCCGCCCACTACGACCGCTCGGCGATCGTCGTGGGCCCCATCGGCGCCGTGATCGGCACCCACGGCGGCAAGGGCGTCGTGGGGATCACCTTCGACGTGCCGCGCTGACGCGGAGGCCCACCATCGCCGGTGACCAGAGCCCGTCGACGCCCTCAGCTGGGACCCCGCCCCCGGTCGGTCGCGCCGGTGAGCTGCTCGGCGGCCGTTACCGGCTCGTCCGGCCGATCGCCCGCGGCGGCATGGCCGAGGTCTGGGAGGGTCGCGACGAGGTGCTCGACCGCGGGGTGGCGGTCAAGACGCTGCACCCGCACCTCGCCCGCGATCCGGGCTTCGTCGCCCGCTTCGAGCGCGAGGCGAAGTCGGCGGCCCGCCTGAACCATCCGAGCATCGTCGCCGTCTTCGACACCGGCATCGACCAACCCAGACCCGGTTCCGGCGATCCTCCGCGCGCTTACATCATCATGGAGCTCGTCCTCGGTCGCAGTCTGCGCGGCCTCCTGGCCAACCGCATCCCGCTGCAGGCCGCCGTCGATGTCGCCGCCCAGACGGCCGAGGGTCTCCACTACGCCCACACCCGCGGCATCGTGCACCGCGACGTGAAGCCGGCCAACATCCTCGTCCAGGCCGACGGACGTGTGAAGGTGACCGACTTCGGCATCGCCAAGGCCGTGCAGACGGACCCCAACCACGAGGATCTGACCCAGGCGGGCGCCATACTCGGAACCGCCAAGTACCTGTCCCCCGAGCAGGTGGACGGGGTGTCAGTCGACGCCCGTTCCGACATCTACTCACTCGGCGTGGTGCTCTACGAGATGGTGTGCGGGCGGCCCCCGTTCGTCGCTGCCACCGATCTGGCGACGGCGCTCATGCACGTGCAGGCGACGGCGCCGAGGCCCCGCCAGATCCGGCCCGGCATCCCGCGCCCGCTCGAGGACGTGATCGTCAAGGCCATGCACCGTGAGCCGTCCGGGCGGTTCTTCTCAGCCGCCGAGATGGCTGCCGCGCTGCGCGCCATCGATATGCGCGCAGATGACGCGGTTCCGACGGTGCGACACCGCGACGAGGACCACACCCCGCCGGCCGGGATCGACGCCACACGACTCGACACCTCCCGGTCCACCGGTCCCGAGGCGACCCGCATCCGTACGCGCGCAGACAACACGGCGACGATCGGTGAGCGTCCGCAGGCCACCCCTGCCCGCCGGTTGCGCGGGCCCGTCGTGTCCGCCATGGCCGTGCTCGGCGTAGTGGCCGGGCTGCTCGTCGGGTTCGTGCTCGGACGCCCTTCGCGGGGCATCGTCGGCGAGCCCGTGCCCGTCGCCGGAGCGACCGCCCTCGACCCCTTCGCCAACGACGGCGAGAACGATGCGCTCGCCCCGCTCCTCGTCGACGGCACCACCGCGGCGTGGTCCACCGAGGACTACGGCCGCGTCGACTCCGACATGGCGGGCAAGCGCGGCGTCGGCGCCGTGATCGCGTTGGAGCGGGCCGAGCGCATCCGGCAGGTCGTCATCGACACCCCGACCTCGGGCTGGAACGTCGAGATCTACGTGCTCGCCCGCCCGTCGATCGACCCGTCCACCTGGGGTCCCGTGGCCGCCCGCCGGACCGACGTCCGGGCCGGCACCGTCGTGCTCGACACCGCCGGTCGGCCGGGCCAGGTCGTCGTCGTGTGGATCACGCGCATCGGCCCGGCTCGGCAGGTGCAGATCCGCGAGGTGTCGGTCCGGGCATGAGCCCCGCTGCGCCGGCCGGAGCCGGGGATGAAGCCGCACTGGTGGCGGCGGCCCGGGCCGGAGACCGCCGGGCGCTCGAGACGCTGCTCGGTCTCGCCTACGACCGGGCCTGGCCGGTCTGCCGGCGCATCTGCGGTTCCGAGGCCGACGCCGCCGATGCCGCGCAGGAGGCCCTCATCCTGGTGATGCGCAACCTGGAGCGCTTCGACGGGCGGAGCCGGTTCTCCACCTGGGTGTACCGCATCGCCACCAATGCCTCGCTCGACGAGCTCCGTCGGCGCCGGCGTCGCCCCCGGCCCGACGACGGGACCCTCCTCGGGCACGCCGCCCACGACACCGCCCTCGGACCGGCGGTGATCCATCCCGACGATGTCGCCGCCGCCCGGGTCGACGTCGATCGGGCCCTCGCCGCCATCCCGCCCGAGTTCCGGGCGGCGC
>JBIKWW010000086.1:0-10391 GCA_044356125.1 Acidimicrobiia bacterium | reverse complement strand
CCGTCGGACCGGGCCGCCAGCACGGCCTCGCCCCGCGCCGAGAGGCGGTAGCCGACGGGGAGCGAGATCGTCAGCCCCAGCTCCTTCAGGCGCCGGACATCGGCCTTGAACGCGAGCGTCTGGCGGCCCAGCAGGGCGGCCAGCTCTGGCGCCCGGCGGCCCGGCCAGGCGGCGATGAGCTCCAGCACCGGACCCGTCCAGGGACCGCCCGGAGCCCGGGCGTCGATGCGGTCGAGCCGGGCGAGCGAGTCCGCCACCGCCGCCGCACCGACCTCGTCCCGGAGCCCGAGGCGGGTGTCGTCACCGGCGAAGCGGACCTCGACGCGGTAGGGCCGGCTCGTCTCGTCGGGACGGGCGGTGCGGCCCGCCGGCCGGGCATCGGAACCGGCCCCGGTCGACCGGGGGCGGGGCTGGGGGCGGGGCTGGAGGGCGGCGCGGACCTCGTCGGCCGACGCGAACCCGGCCCGGCGCGCCTCGGCGTCGGTGACCGCGGCCGGGTCGATGGCGTCGACGGCCACGATGGCGAGCTCGCCCACGGCGGTTCGCAACCGGCCTCCGGCCTTGACCGTCGGACGCCGCCAGAGCCGGTACACGAGGTCGACGTCCCCGGCGACGATCCGCTCGAGGGTGTCGCGACGCAGCAGCACGGCAGGGGTCCTCCGGGTGAGGGGCGGGTCGGGGGGGGGGTCAGGCCGTCGGCGCGAAGCGCCGCAGCCGCAGGCTGTTGAGGACCACGAACACGCTGGAGCACGCCATGGCGGCGCCGGCGACCACGGGGTTCAGCATCCCGGCGGCGGCCAGCGGGAGGGCGGCGACGTTGTAGGCGAAGGCCCAGAAGAGGTTCCCCTTGATGATCGCCAGGGTGCGCCGTGACAGGGCGATGGCATCGACGACGGCGGCTAGGTCGCTGCGCACGAGCGTGAGGTCGGCCGCCTCGATGGCGGCGTCGGTGCCGGTCCCCATGGCGATGCCGAGGTCGGCGGCGGCGAGGGCGGCGGCATCGTTGACGCCGTCGCCCACCATGGCCACGACCTTGCCGGAGGCCTGCAGGGCCCGCACGGCGTCGACCTTGCCGGCGGGCAGCACCCCGGCGACCACGTCGTCGATCCCGACCCGGCCGGCGACCGCCCGCGCCACCTGCTCGTGGTCCCCGGTGAGCAGCACCGGGTGCAGACCCAGGGCCCGCAGGCGGGAGACGGCGGCGGCGCTGGTGGGCTTGGGCTCGTCGGCCACCTCGATCACACCGACGCCGGTGCCGTCGACGGACACCACCACCGGGGTGCGCCCGGCCGCCGCGGCCCCGTCGGCGGCGGCGAGGACCGGGGCGGGGAGGCGGCGCCCCGCCTGCTCGTGCCACGACGGCCGGCCGACGCACACGACCCGTCCGTCCACGGTGCCCTCGACTCCCGACCCGGCGGTCGAGCGGAAGGCGTCGGCGGCCACCGGCACCGTGCCCGGCGTGTCGGCGGCGGCCCGGGTGGCCGACGCGATGGCCCGGCCGACGGGATGCTCGGAGCCGTGCTCGACCGCACCGGCCAGGGCCAGCAGGGCGTCGGGCGTGATCCCCGAGGCCGGGTCCACCACGACCCGGCCGACCGACATGCGCCCCGTCGTGACGGTGCCGGTCTTGTCGAGCAGCACGGTGTCGACGCGGCGTGTCGACTCGAGGATCTCGGGCCCCTTGATCACGATGCCGAGCTGCGCGCCCCGTCCGGTGCCGACGAGCAGGGCCGTGGGCGTCGCCAGGCCGAGCGCGCACGGGCAGGCGATGATCAGCACGCTGATGGCGGCGGTGAACGCCGGTCGGCCGCCGTTACCCGTCATGGTCCAGGCGACGAAGGTCAGCACCGACAGGGCGATCACGGCGGGGACGAACACGGCCGACACCCGGTCGGCCAGGCGCTGCACGGGGGCCCGCCCCATCTGGGCCGCCTCCACCAGGCGGGCCATCTGGGCCAGCGCGGTGGCCGACCCGACCTGGGTGGCCCGCACGACCACGAGGCCGTGCACGTTCACCGTGCCGCCGACGACACCGTCCCCGGGCCCGACGTCGACCGGCACGCTCTCGCCCGTCATCATCGAGGCGTCGACCGCCGACGTGCCCGACTCCACCACGCCGTCGGTGGCGATCTGCTCGCCCGGGCGCACCACGAACCGGTCGCCGACGATGAGCGATGAGGCCGCCACCCGCTGCTCGGTGCCGTCCGCCGCCAGGCGGGTCGCCTCCTTGGCCCCCAGGGACAGCAGGGCCCGCAGGGCCGTTCCCGCCCGTCGGCGGGCACGCGTCTCGGCCAGGCGCCCGGCCAGGATGAACACGACCACCGCCGAGGCCACCTCGAGGTACAGGTGCTCGGCGTGGGTGTCGCGCCGCAGCGTCCACTCCACGCCCATGCGCATGCCGGGCCGCCCGGCGTGGCCGATGAACAGCGCATAGAGGGACCAGCCGAAGGCGGCCAGGGTCCCCACCGAGATCAGCGTGTCCATGGTCGTCGCCCCGTGCCGGGCGTTGAGCACGGCGGCCCGGTGGAACGGCCATCCGCCCCACACCACGACCGGTGCCGCCAGCGTGAGCGCCAGCCACTGCCAGTTGTCGAACTGCAGGGCGGGCACCATCGACAGCAGCAGCACCGGGGCGGCGAGGGCGGCGGCGATCACGAGCCGCTGGCGCAGCTCGGCCACCCGCACGTCGTCGCCCGTCGGCCCGCTTCCGACGGGCGGCGCCGTGAGCGTCGGCGACGACGCGGCCGACCCGTTGGCGGTCGACGCGGGCCGGTCCTCCGGGAGGTCGCCGGGAACGCCACCGGCGAGGCCCCCGGGGAGGCCGGCAGCGTGGAACGAGGCGCCGTAGCCGATCGCGGCGACGGCGGCGATCAGCTCGTCGACGCCGACCGGGGTGACGCCGTCCGCGGGGAAGGTGACGCTGGCCTGCTCGGTGGCGTAGTTGACCCGGGCCTCGACACCGGGAAGGCGGTTGAGGCGCTTCTCGATGCGCGCCGCGCAGGCGGCACAGGTCATGCCCGTGATGTCGAGCCGGATCTCCCGGTCGGTCCCTGCTGCAGCCATCGTGGTGCCCGCTGCCCGGGCCGGATCGGCGGCGCTCTGCCGTCGGCCCGGCGTGCCGGTTCCGCTCAGGCCGCCTCGAACCCGGCTTCCTCGATCGCCGCCCGGATGGCCGTGTCGGCCGACGGGCCGGTGACGCCGTCACCCTCCACCGTGACCCGTTTGGCGTCCAGGTCGACCTGGACGGCGGTGACCCCGGCGACCTTGGCGACCTCGCCCTCCACCGCGGCCACGCAGTGACCGCAGGTCATGCCCGGCACCTCGTAGGTGACGGTCGTGCGCTCCCCGTCCATACGAACCCCTCTCGATCCGGTCGGCTGACGACGCCCACCCTACGGCTTCGCACACGCCCCGCCGTCTCCCTGCCCCGGGGCCCGCAGAACGCTCCACCCGGGCGGCCCGGTGGCCCGGACGCCGGGTCCGGACCCGCTCGCTGCGTCTGTCACGCTGGCCCCATGGGGTCCCGCACGACGCGCCGCCGGGCGCTGAGCGCCGCGCTCCTGACGACCGCGCTCCTGACGACCGCGCTCCTGACGACCGCGCTCCTGACGACCGCGCTCCCGACCACCGCGCTCCCCAGCACCAGCCGACCCACCACCAGCCGACCCACCACCAGCCGACCCACCACCAGCCGACCCACCACCAGCCGACCCACCACCAGCCGACCCACCACCAGCCGACCCACCCCTCCCCGGCTGCCCCGGCCCGCGGCAACGGTCCCGACGGTCCCGACGGTTGCGACGGTTGCGACGCCGTCCCCGGGGCCCGATCCCGGGCGCGGCCTGGCCGTGCGCACCACCGTCGTCGATCTCGGTGACCGGCCCCTGCCCGGGGTGTCGGCGGGGTCGGCCCGGGCCTGGGCGGTCGTGAGCGTCCCGTCCGGCCCGGGTGCCTCCGGACCCTTCCCCCTGGCCGTGGTGCTGCACGGGGCCCACGGCTGGTGCCGGCCCCCGGAACGCCCCCGGGCCTGGCCCTGCCGGAGCGGGGCCGAGGTCCCCAACCACACCGGTCTCGCCTGGCTGACGGCGGCCCTGGCCGCATCCGGCTTCGTCGCCGTGGCGCCCGGCATCAACGCCGAGTTCGCCGCCGCCGACGCCAGCCCCCCGAGGCAGGACTACGTCGGCCAGGTCACGGCCGCCGTGCTCGAGCGCGACCTCCTGGGCCCCCTGTCACGGGGAGGCCCGGTCCTGGGCGGAGCCCTCGACGCGTCGGCCGTCGACGTAGGCCGGGTGGTACTCGTCGGCCATTCCCGGGGCGGGGCCGTCGCCGCCGTGCTCGGCCGCTCCGACCGCCCGCTGTCGGTGCCGGTGCGGGCTTCCCTGCTGTTGGCCCCGACGTCGGACACCGTCGACCCGTCGCTGCTGGCCGACCGGCCCACGGTCGTGGTGCTCGGCACCTGTGATGGCGACACCGGCACCGACGGGGGCGACTTCGTGAGCACGGCACTCTCCCAGGCGAGGGCCAGGCCGGTCGCGCTCCTGCTCGTCGACGGGGCCACGCACAACGCCTACAACACCCTGCAGGGGGCCGATCCGGAGTTCCCCGGCCGCCCGGCGTGCGGCCCGACCGACCTTCAGGAGCCAGCCGTTCAACGCGAGGCCGAGGCACAGCTCCTGCCCGAGGTCGTACGCGCGCTGATGGGTCTCGCCGCCGACGATCCCGTCGCATCCCAGCTCCTCAACCGTACGCGTGCTGATGATCGGGTCGCAGCAAGCGTCCGTGTCGTCCACGTCGACGGCGCCGCCGGCCGGACCGTGGCCTTCACCCCGCTCGGCCCGTGGCCGCCCCGGGGGGCGTCGCTGCGCGGCGTGCGGGCCACGGCCTGCCCCGGAGGGATCTCGTCGCCCTTCCGGAACCCGGGCACCGAGCCCTGTCACCGCATCGAGCTCTCCGAAATCGTCGGCCGGCCCCCTTCGGTCCACCTCACCTGGCCGGGTGGTTCGGCAGCCGACGGCGTCGGCGGCCCCGCCCCCTCCCTCGGGCTGCCCGTCGTCGGGCGGGCCGGAGGTGTGCTCGTGCTGCGGGCCTGGGCCGATCCGCTCGATGTCGCGGGGCCGGGCGAGCTGGTGCTGCGGATCACCGGCGACGGCCCCGGTGGATCCTGGTCCAGAGCGGTGACGCTGACCGTGCCCCGTGTGGGTGCCCCGGTGAGCGGCACGACGGTCCGCCGGGGGGCCGTGCTGTGGTCGGAGCGGCGCCTCGTCCTGCCGGGAGCGACCACCTCGATCACGCTCGCCCCCGCCGATCCTCGGGTCGCGGGTGGGTTCGATCTCGTGGGGATCGACGTGCTCGTCCCGCCTCCGGCGTGAGCGTCAGGCCCGGGTGGTGGCGACGACGACGCTGCGCGACAGGCGGCCCCGCCCCGCGCCCGTGAGCCGCGACAGGGTGCGCTCGACTGCCCGCGTCGCCCGGGCCGCCAGGGGGTGACGGGCCCGGGCGAGCACGGCGTGGGGCAACCGGGGCCCTTCGAGCACCCCCTCCGGCACCAGCCCGGCGGCGGCGCAGAGCGACGGGACGCGGGCTGGCCGCACGAAGCCCATGGGCGAGCGCCCGTAGCCCCACCGGGCCAGCGACACGGGGTTGGCGAGATCGAACACCACCGGGGCTCCGGGCCGGGCCACGCGGGCGAGCTCACCCAGCGCGGCGTCGGTGTCGCGCACGTACTTCACGACGCGCATGGCCACGACGGCGTCGAAGGTGGCATCGGCGAACGGCAGGGGCTCACCGAGCATGCCGTGGACCCTGGTCGCCGACGGGACGTCGCGGGCGATGCACTCGAGCATCTCGGGCGCCCCGTCGAGCGCCGTCACCTGCCAGCCCCGGGCGGCCAGGGCGGCGCTGAAGCGGCCGGTCCCGGCCCCGACGTCGAGGACCCGACGTCCGTGGCCGTCGCCCAGACGGGCCAGGACGAGGTCGAGCTCGGCGGCGCCGAGGGCGGCGAGGGCGGCGCCGTCGAACGCCCGGTCGGCGTACCCCGCACCCATCCGGCCGAAGTGCCCGGGCCAGTCGAGCACGTCACGGGCGGCCGGAGCGAGGCCCGCGCTCCCGGCGGCGGCGTTCAACGGCCCGCCCCCGGACCGGCGGCGCCGACCCCGTCCACGAGGACCACCTCGTCGAGGGTGTCGACGCCATCCCGCCCGCCGACGCCGTCCACCCGGTCCGGCTCGTTCGTCGAGGCCGTCCCCGGCTCGGACCGGGTCACCCCCCGCACGTCGATGAGGGCGACGTCGCGGACATCGACCAGCATCGGGGTCGCCGGGCGGACCCGGACCGATCGCCGCCCGGCGGCCCGCTCCAGGTGCTCGAGCACGACCGCCGCGGTGTGGTCCCAGCTCGCCGCTCCACCCCACGGACGGGGCGCCGGCGGGCGGCTCATGATCCTCGGCAGCGCGGCGATCAGCGCATCGGCCAGATGGGTGGGCGTGGGGGTCACGACGATGCCACCGGCGGCGGTGATCGAGTCCCGCAGGCCACCGACGTCGTAGCCGATCGTCGGGGTGCCCGCGGCGGCCGCCTCGCTGACGACCAGACCCCAACCCTCGCGGGTCGAGGTGGCGAGCAGGGCGTGGGCCCGGCCCATGAGCTCGAACTTCGTGGCCTCGTCGACGACGCCGTGGACGACGACGCCGGGGACGGCGGCCCGGACCAGGTCGCCCTCGAGCGGGCCTCCTCCGATGACGTCGAGCGTGGCGTCGACACCCGGGCGCAGCCCGAGGGCGGTGGCCGCGGCCGTGAAGGCCTCGATGGCGTCGAAGGGCCGCTTGCCCGGGGTGAGTCGTCCGCAGAACACCAGGCGCAGGCCCGGGGCCGGAGCGGAGCCGTCGGCGGGACCGCGGTCGGGGTCGAGCGGGGCGGCTCCCGGTCCGCGACCGGCGACGATGCCGTCGGCCGGATCACCGGGCAAGGTCACGCCCACGGGGACGATCGAGAGGTTGCGCAGCCCGTAGGAGCGCAGGCTCATCAGCGACGAGTGGGAGATGGTCAGCGTGGGCACGTCCCGGTACCGGGCCAGCCAGCGCGGCTCGAACACGTAGCGCCCGGCGAGGGCGACGGGCAGCGGCGTCTCGCGGAACCAGACCTCGCGGGCGACCTGGTGGGCCAGGGCCACCACCGGGGTGGCCGGTGCGTGCTTCGGCGCGAAGAACGGGCGGGTGTTGATGCCGTCGATGATCACGTCGTAGGAGTGACCGTACGCGCGCAGATGGTCAGCGACCTTGCGGTAGACGCCGATGCGGGTGCCGGACCGGATCACCCGGTACCCGCATCGCTCGTCGACCTCCGGCTCGCCGTCGACGGCACCGCCGGTCAGCGTCACGTGGTGCCCGGCGGCCGTCCACCTCCGGGCGCACTCGTCGGCGTAGACCTCGGCACCCCCGGCGGCGGGATGGAGACGGTCCTTCCAGTTGCAGAACAGGATGCGCACGGAGCTCCTCGGGGTGGCTGGGGGGGCTGACGGCTGGTGGGGCTGGCGCTCAGGGCACGAGCGGGGTCGAGAACTCGACACCGACCGGGGCCAGGGCGGGAATGGGAAGCGGTTCGGTGGTCGCCGGGGGGAGCCGTCGCCGGATGCGGGCCGTGTCGCGCAGCATCCGCACGGCGGTCCCGCCCGAGACGGTGCCGGGCTCGTCGCGGGTGAGCACCACGGGCACCTCGACGGCACCGTGGAACCCGAGTCGGTGCCCGATCGTCAGCAGCTCGAGGTCGATGGCGAACCCGTTCTCACAGGAGTGGGGAACGACAGCGGCGAGGAACTCACGCCGGAACACCTTGCAGCCGCACTGGGTGTCGCGCACCGGCAGGTCGAACATCCAGTGCACGAGGGCCCGGTAACCGGCCGACATCAGGCGCCGTCGGGCCGTCATGGTGACGCTCGCCCCCGGCAGGTTCTTGCTGGCCACGCCGACGGGCGCCCCGGACCGGCGCAGCTCCGAAACGAGGTCGACCAGCACGGCGCTGGCGATGTCACCGTCACCGTCGATGAACCCGATCCAACGGCCGCGGGCCCGCCCGAAGCCGCGTCGCAGCGCCGCTCCCTTGCCCCGGTTCACGGCATCGACGTCCACCACGACTCGGGGCACCCCGATGAGCGCCTCCTCCGAGCCGTCCGTCGAACCGTCGACCGACACGACGATCTCGAAGTCGAGGCCGGTGGGCTCCAGCGCGGCGCGCAGATCGTGGACGCAGGCCAGCAGCCGGGGCCCGCCGTTGTAGGTGGGCACGACCACGCTGAGATCGAGGGTCGCCGGTGCCTTCAGGGCCCGGGCGGCCTCGCTCCGGCGCTCGTAGGCGGCGAGGTCGATCAGCGGGCGCCGGTCCTTCGACGACCGGCGGGCCGGCCGCAGGGGGCCGTCCCCCTCGGAACGGTCGGCGGCGGTGTCGGACGCAGGAGTCCCGAGCACGGCGCGCACGAGGACGATCACGGCACCTGCGGTGGTGGGGACGGCGAGCGACAGGGCCAGGGTGAGCGGCGACGTTCCCAGGTGCGTGGCCGCAACCAGGGCGGTTCCCAGCGCGGCCCACACCACGAACGTGCCACCCACCCGGCGGGCCACCGTGTACTGGGTCAGCACGGCCAGGCACCCGAGCACCACGAAGTGCAGGCACAGGACCAGCAGGACGGAGCGGTCCACCCGGTACTGCGGGCCGAAGACCATGGCGAACAGCAGGTCCGGTCGCGCACAGATGGCAAGCGCGCAGATGATCCCGGCGGCACCGGCGACCGCGGTCGCCCGGAGCAGCAGGCGGCGGGACCCGTCGGCGACGAAGCGGGGGAAGACGATCGTGGCGAACGCCTGGGGGAGGAAGAGGCAGGCGACGGCGGCCGTCGACATCGCCGCGAACGAGCCGCTGGCCACGGCCGGGAGCGACCGGCGGCCGAGGACGACGGCGGTCGAGGCGAACAGCCAGAGCGAGAGCTGGGCACTGAGGGCGCGGCCGGCGTCGGGCCACTCGACCCGGCAGGGGACGCCGTCAGGGTGCAGATGGCCACGGCGCCACACGGCGAGCGTGTACACGCTGGTCGCGAGGAGGTCGCCGGCGACGGCGGCGGCGACACCCCCGACGATGCCGAGGGCCGGCGAGAGCGCGGCCACCAGCACCAGCCGCAGCAGGGCGCCTTCGAAGATGGCGTGCGACACGGGCCGCAGGGCCCCGTCGGCGATGAGCAGGGCCTTGCCGACGGAACCGACGAGGACGGTGGCGACCCAGACGGCGGCGAGGGCCACGGCCGTCCGGGAGCCGATGCGCAGGAAGCGCGCCACCGGGTCGGCCAGCACCGCACCGGCGACGGCGAGGGCCGCCGCCACGGGCGCGACCTGGCGCAGCAGGGGACGGACCGAGGGTGTCCTCCCCTGGGCGATCAGCTCGGCGGCCGAACGGGTCAGGGCCGTCTGCACGGCTCCGACGGGCACCGACAGCGCGGTCATGACCGCGAGGAGGGCGGCGAGGCCGCCGTACTCACTGGCGGGGAGCTGGCGGCTGGCGATGGCGTGGACGGCGAAGCTGAGCGCCGAGCTCGCTCCGATGGCGACCGCCAGCAGCACCGCGGCCCGGGCGCGCCGGTCGAGGTGGTGGTCCCCACCCCTTCCCGCCTGGTCGGTCGTCGCCAACGCCCTGCCCGGTTCGTTCGGTCCGCTCAGCCCACTCAGCCCGTTCGCTGCGCTCAGCGGGCTCCGGTCGACCCGGTGTCGGGCTGCAGGCGACGTCGGGCGGCGAGCGTGCCGGCGGCGCCGACGGCGATCAGCAGCCCGCCGAGCCCGACGAGGGTCTGGGGATTGGAGCCGGTGAAGGCGAGGATGCCCGCCGTCTCGGACTCGAGGACGATCGACTGGGAGGCGGTCCGCGGCGCGCCGGTCGGGTCGATGCCGACGGCGACGACCGTGTGCTCACCCGGGGTCGCCTCCGCCGGGACGGGAACGTCGATCGTGACGGTCCCGGTCGCATCGGCCCGGAAGGACCCGAGCGGGATCGGATCGGAGTTCAGGGTGGCGTCCACCTTGCTGTCGGGGGCCCAGCCCGCGAGGCGAACGCTGAGCCTGTCGGTCAACTTGAAGACGTTCTTGACCGGAGCGGCGGTCGTGGTGGTGGCGTCCGGTGTCCCGTAGCCCGGCGTCGACGGCGTCGTCACGGCGAACGCAGCGGCCTGGCTCATCCATGCCATGGCCCCGATGGCCCCGACGGCGATGACTCGGCAGCCCCGTGCCCGGATCCCTTGCTTGGTGTTGGTATTCATGATGTTTGCTTCGGACATCGAGGTGCCCCTCGGCACTGATGCCCGTTCCCTCGTCGGTTCGGATCGGCCGCCCGGTCCCGGATCTGAGCGGTTGGACCCG
>JBIKWW010000478.1:0-2894 GCA_044356125.1 Acidimicrobiia bacterium | reverse complement strand
GCTGATCGCCGCCATCACCAGTCTCCTGGTCGACCTGTCCTATGGCTGGCTCGATCCGCGCGTACGGCTGGGTGACCGGTGAGCACGGCGAGTGCAACGGTCGGCGCCGAGTTCCTCGACGAGGCCCCCAAGACCTACTGGGCCGACGTCGCCCGCCGCTTCCGGCGTAACAAGGTGGCCGTCTTCTGCCTCCTCCTCGTGATCGGGATCCTCGTCGTCAGTGTCGCGGCCCCGTGGATCGCTCCATACGGCTACGACGACCAGTTCATCGGCGGTCTGAAGGACGGTCCGTCGGCCGAGCACTGGTTCGGCACCGACAACCTGGGGAGGGACATGTTCTCCCGCATCGTGTACGGGGCGCGGTTCTCGTTCCAGTTGGCGGTCCTGACGGTGGCCGTCTCCGTGGTCATCCAGTTGGTGATCGGCGGGCTGGCCGGGTGGTTCGGCGGCTGGTTCGACGCCGTGTCGATGCGCCTTGGTGACATCATCGCCGCCGTCCCCTACGTCGCCATGGCCTTCGCTGCCATCGCCGTGCTGGGGCGCCACCTCTGGGTGGTGATGCTCGTGCTCGTGGTGCGCAACTACCCCTCGGGTGCCAGGTTCGTGCGGTCGCTCGTGCTGCAGATCCGGGGTCAGGACTACGTGGAGGCGGCCCGGGCGACGGGCGCCGGCACGCCCCGCGTGCTGTTCGGCCACGTGCTCCCCAACGCCGCTCCCCAGATCCTGGCCACCCTCGGCCAGAGCGTGGGCGCCGCCATCATCAACGAGTCCGCCTTCTCGTTCCTCGGTGTCGGGGTGCAGGAGCCGATCCCGTCCTGGGGGCTGCTGATCGCCAACGCCCGCGGTGACTTCACGTCGTCGGCCCACCTCTTCTGGTTCCCGGCGCTGGCCTTCGTCGTCACGATCACGGCACTGCTGTTCGTGTCAGAGGCCCTGCGCGACGCCTCCGATCCCCGGCTCCGGGGAGCCTGACGCTGCCCGGGACCCCCTGCTGGTACCGTTGACCCCGACCGGAACCCCCATCCCAGGACCCAACCATGCTGCTCACGATCGTGTTCTCCGTCATCCACGTGCTGTCGGCGGTCGTGACCATCGTGACGGTCCTGCTCCATTCGGGCCGCGGCGGCGGCCTGTCGGACATGTTCGGCGGCGGAATGGGTTCCGTAGCCGCCGGCTCCACCGTGGTGGAGCGGAACCTGTCCAGGATCACCGTCTTCGCCGGCTTGGTGTTCGCCTTCTGCTCGGCGGTGCTGGTGATCCGCCTGCAGTGAGTGCCCCCCCGGCTCTGCGGGACTCCGCCCGTGCGCTCGCGCCGGGTCCATCCCACTGTCCATCGTGTTCGTCGGCGACGGCCTCCGCGACGCCCTCGATCCCAAGCTCCGCGGGAGCAACTGATGCCAGCCACCTCTCCCGATCCCATCCTGTCGGTGCGTGATCTGCGCACGTACTTCCACACCGACGGCGGGGTGGTGAAGGCCGTCGACGGCGTCAGCTTCGACATCCGCCCCGGCGAGGTGCTGGGCATCGTGGGGGAGTCGGGGTCGGGCAAGTCGGTCACGGCCATGACGATCCTGGGCCTGGTTCCCGTGCCGCCGGCCCGGATCGAGTCGGGCGAGATCCTGTGGAAGGGTCAGGACCTCCTGAAGCTCACCGACCGCGAGCTCCGCAAGATCCGTGGCGCCCAGATCTCGATGATCTTCCAGGACCCGATGACGTCGCTGAACCCCGTCTACACGGTCGGGAACCAGATCGCCGAGATGATCACGACGCACCAGGACGTGTCCAAGGCCCAGGCCAAGAAGAAGGCCATCGAGATGCTGGAGCTGGTCGGCATCCCCCGGGCCTCGCAGCGGGTGGACGACTACCCGCACCAGTTCTCCGGAGGCATGCGCCAGCGGGCGATGATCGCCATGGCGCTGGCCTGCGAGCCCGAGCTGCTGATCTGCGACGAGCCGACGACGGCACTCGACGTGACGATCCAGGCCCAGGTGCTCGAGGTGATCGAACGCTCGGCCCGGGAGCTGGGGGCGGCGATCCTGCTCATCACCCACGACCTCGGCGTGGTGGCCGGGATGACCGACCGGGTGAACGTGATGTACGGCGGGCAGATCGTGGAGGCAGGTTCCGTGGAGGACATCTACTACGACCCCCGCATGCCCTACACGTGGGGGCTGCTGCACTCCATCCCGCGCCACGACCGACGGGGCGCCCAGCGGCTGCGACCGATCCCGGGGTCCCCGCCGGTGATGTCCCGCCCGCCGGCGGGGTGCCGGTTCCACCCTCGCTGTGCCGAGCGCACGGAGCAGTGCAGCCTGGCGGTACCCGAGCTGCAGCCCGTTCCCGGCGGTGTCGGCCACCTGGCCCGCTGCGTCCGCCTGGAGGAAGCCGGATGGGCGCAGCGCTTCGTCGACGGCCGGGTCGACGGCCGGGTCGACGGCCGGGTCGACGATCAGGAGGTGTCGGCGTGAACACACCCGGTGCTCCGAGCGGTCCGGCCAATCCGGCCAATCCGGCCAATCCGGCCAATCCGGCCAATCCGGCCAATCCGGCCAATCCGGCCACTCCGGTGCTCGAGGTCGACCACCTCACCAAGCACTTCCCGATCACCCGGGGACTGCTCAAGCGGACCGTCGGCCATGTGCGTGCCGTCGAGGACATCAGCTTCTCGGTGGCCAAGGGCGAGACCCTCGGTCTGGTGGGGGAGTCCGGCTGCGGGAAGTCCACCACGGCCCGCCTGGTGCTGCGGCTGCTGCGCCCGACGTCGGGCACGATCCGCCTCGAGGGCCGCGACATCACCGAGGTCGGCCCGGCCGAGGTGCGGTCCCTGCGCAAGGAGCTGCAGATCGTCTTCCAGGATCCGTACGCGTCGCTCAACCCGCGCATGACGGTCCGTC
>JBIKWW010000085.1:0-10403 GCA_044356125.1 Acidimicrobiia bacterium | reverse complement strand
GGCCAACGGGACCGTTCCCATCATCGTGGGTGGCCATTCGGAGGCGGCGGCCCGGCGGGCCGGGCGCATCGGTGACGGGTTCTTCCCCGGCAACGGCCCCATCGACGAGCTCCGTCCCGTGATCGACAACATGCGCCGCGCCGCTGAGGCCGCCGGTCGTGATCCCGACACCATCGAGGTCTCCGCTGGTGGCGGCGGCCGCTCGGTCGACGATCTCGTCGCCCGGGCCGAAGCGCTGCGCGCTTTGGGGGTGTCGCGGATGCTGCTCGGGGTGATGCCGCCCGAGCGGGTCCTGTCGACCGGTGAGGCCCTGCGCGCCCGTCTGGGCGACTGATCCCGGGCCTGCGCCCGGCCGGGTGACTGATCCCGGGCCTGCGCCCGGCCGCCCGGTTCGGTCCGGTTCACTCCGGTTCACTCCCGTGCAGTTCCGTTCAGCCCGTTTCGGTGGGCCCGGTCAGCCTCGTTCGGGCGGGCTTCGTCAGGTGGGGGCTCCGACCCGGTCCGTGGCCGGGGCCCGGGCGGCGTTGGCGGCGATGGCGTCGGCGATCTCGCCGAACCGGGACGTGGGGATGTCGTGGCCCATGTCGGGGAACATCAGCAGGCGGGCCCCGGGGACCGCCTCGGCGGTGGCGACGCCCCCGGACGGCTGCACGAGCGGATCGAGCAGGCCGTGCACGACCAGCGTGGGTACGCCGAGCCGGCGCAGGCCGGGCGTGCGGTCCGGCCCAGCGGCGATGGCCAGGGTCTGGCGGGCCGTTCCCTCCGGACAGAACGAGCGCTGCATCCCGGACTCGATCTGGGCGCGGGCCGCGGCAGCGTCATAGGCCGGACCCGACACCAGGCGGAACAGCTCGACCCGACGCTCGACCCAGGTCGCCGGGTCGCGGCGGCTCAGGCCAGGGAGCTTCGCCAGGAGCCAGGGGGCGACCCGGCCCACGCGCCGGTTGCCCGTGGTGGACATCACCGAGGTCAGGCTCCGGACGCGCTCGGGCCGGGTGATCGCCATCGTCTGGGCGATCATGCCGCCCATGGACATGCCCACGACGTCGGCCCGGCCGATCCCCAGATGGTCGAGCAGGCCGAAGGCGTCCCCGGCCATGTCGGCCAGCAGGTACTCGGCCCGGGCGAGGCGGGGGAACATCACGGCGGCCATCTGGAGATGCGGGGGCAGCGGCGCCATCGTTCCCTTCGTGGACAGCCCGCTGTCACGGTTGTCGAAGGTGATGACCTGGAACCCCCGGGCGACCAGCGTCTCGACGAAGCCCGGGGGCCAGGACACGAGCTGCCCACCGAGGCCCATCACGAGCAACAGCGGCCGGCCCCGACCCGTGATCTCGTACTCGATGGTGATCCCGCCGACCGTTGCCTGAGCCACGCTCGGAGGGTACCCGGGTGGCGGGCCCGGAGCGGGTCTGCTCCGGGTCCCTGCCGGGTCCCTGCCGGGTTCGTGCCGGCTCGCTCAGGGTTCGCTCAGGGTTCGCTCAGGTGGCGGCCGTCCTCGATCGTGGCGAAGGCCCGGACGGGGAAGGTGCCCAGACCCTCGATGGCCGGGGGCACGGCCGTGAAGCGGAACCCGCCCCGGGGGAGGGCGGCGAGGTTGGTCAGGTGCTCGATGATCGGGATCCCGGCCCGCAGGAGGATCGTGTGCACGGGGCGACCGTCGGCGTCGTCGCCCTCGATGGCGTCGACGTTCAGGGAGTCGATGCCGACACAGGCGACATCGGCCCGCACGAGCGCCTCGGCGGTGGCCACCGACAGCCTCGGGTGGTCCTCGAAGTAGCGGGGCGTGCCGAAGTGCCGGGAGTGGTCGGTGCGGACGAGGATGGCGCAGCCCTGCAGGTCGAGCTCGCCGAGTCGGGCCAGGTCGATCACCGGGGTGTCGGGGCGGACGACGCAGATCGCCGGGACGTCGGCCACCCGTGCCAGGGGAAGGCCGCTGAGGTCGTGGCCGTCGGCGAAGCGGTGCGCCGGCGTGTCGAGGGAGGTGCCGGTGTTGCTGCAGAGATCGATCGTGCCGATCTGGAACGTGACCCCGGGCCCGTAGACGGCCTCGGCCGCCGCCCGTGAGAGGTGCTCGCCGATGCGGGGGGCCGGAAGGCCGGGACAGGTGACCATCCCGTCACGGACGGGATGGGAGAGATCGATGCAGCGCCGGCCCATAGGTGTCGGCGGTCACCATAGGAGCTGGGGTTCCCTACGCTCGTCCGATGCAAACGAACGCCCCCCTCGCCGGCATCCGTGTGGTGGAGATCACCAGCATCTACTCAGGCCCCTTCGCCGGGATGATGCTCGCCGAGCTCGGTGCCGACGTCATCAAGGTCGAGAGCCAGGGCAAGCCCGATCTCATCCGCAACCAGGGCGGTACGTCGCCCTACGGCGTGTCCGCCGTCTTCTACGCCCTCAACAAGGGCAAGAGGTTCGTCTCGATCGACGCCTCGACCGAGAAGGGTGCAGCCGTACTGGCCGACCTCGTGGCCGGAGCCGACGTGTTCCTCCACAACATCCGCCCCGGCAAGACCGACAACATCGGGCTGTCCTGGGAGCAGATGTCCCGACGCAACCCGCGCTTGATCTTCGCCGAGATCTCCGGGCTCGGTTCCACCGGCCCCCATGCCGGCCAGCCCGTCTACGACTACGTGATCCAGGCCCGTACGGGCATCGTCGACTACCAGCGCGACCCGACGACGAACCACGCGTCCCTGGTGTCCCAGCTCGTCGTCGACAAGACCACGGCGGAGGCCGCCGTGCAGGCGGTGCTGGCCGCGCTCTTCGTCCGCGAGCGCACCGGCAAGGGCCAGCGGGTGGAGATCCCCATGCTCGGGGTGGGCCTCCACTACTCCTGGCCCGACGCCATGGCGCCGTTCCTGTCGCAGCTGGAGCCGGCCATCCCGCCGTCGCTGCTGCCCCCGCACATGATGCTGATGCCGGCCGCCGCGCTCGTCGTGCTGCGCTGCTCCGACGGCGGGGAGATCGCCGTCAGCCCGGCGCTGCCGCCCTTCGACGGCTTCGCCATCGCCCTGGACCGGCCCGACTGGGTCGTCGACGAGCGCTTCAGCGAGAACATGATGCGGGCGCTGAACTTCCCGACCTTCAAGGCCGAGGTCGACGCCGCCGCCCGGCAGTTCACCAGCGAGGAGCTCCTGGCCCGCTTCGTCGAGAACGGGGTGGCGGCCGGCCCGGTGGTCCGCCGCTCCACCGTCCACGAGGATCCCCAGGTCCAGCACCTGGGGCTCATCAGCGAGCACGACACCGGCCACATCGGACGGGTCCGTCAGCCCGCCCCCATGTGGCACTTCGAGCACTCGAAGGCCACGCCGGCGGTGGGGATCGGTCGCACCGGGGAGCACACTCGGGAAGTGCTCGGTGAGCTGGGCCTCAGCCACGAAGAGCTCAACCGCCTCGCTGCCGAGGAGGTCGTGGCCTGGCCCGAGTGACGGGCCCCCGGACCTCGGGCCCCGTCGACACGGTGAGCGGCTCGCCGCCCGGACCGGGTCCCGCCATGGTGCCGGCGTCCGATCGCTGGGTCCCGCCCGGGGTCGGGCGCGAGACTGCGGGCCCGGCCCCGTTCGGACCCAGGAGGTCGCCGTCATGGCCCGACTCAGCCAGATCCAGCCCGAGGACTGGGACCCTGCGCTCCAGGCCGCGTTCCGGCCCGAGACCCGCACCCCGCTGGAGAATGGGCTGTTCCGGTACTTCGCCCACCGTCCCGACCTGGCCAAGGGTCTGATCGCCTTCAGCGGCGGCCTCAAGCGGAACCGGACCCTGGGCGAGCGGCTGATCGAGCTCGTGCGCCTGCGCGTGGCCTTCCACAACCAGTGCCGCAGCTGCATGGCCATCCGCTACACCGACGCCATCGAGTCCGGTGTCACCGAGGACCTCGTCTGCTCCCTGGCCCAGCCCTCCGACGCGGCCGATCTCACCGAAGCCGAGCGGACGGCCATCCGCTTCGCCGACCTGATGGCGACGGACCACCTCGCCGTGGACGACGCGCTGTTCGATCGTCTCCACGAGCACTTCAGCGAGGGCCAGATCGTGGAGCTCATGCTGCACGTGGCATTGTTCGTCGGCGTCGGTCGTGTCGGCGCCGTGCTGCACATGGTGGAGGAGCTCCCCGATGCTTACCGGTCAGAAGCGGTCACCCGTCTCACCCCCTGGGGCAACGACTCGATCGTCGTCCGCTAGCGAGACGCCCGAGAACCGGCGTCATCTCATTCAGATGGCGAAGGTGAGCATCGGGCACGCCAAGGCCGGCAGCACACCGAGCCAGACCGACGCCGTGCTGCGGGTGCCTGCGGCCAGGTACCTCGACCGCGACCGCTGGGAGCGGGAGGTGGCCTTCTTCCGGCGCACCCCGCTCATGCTCGCCCTGGGCGGCGAGCTGCGAGGGCCGAACTCCTTCAAGGCCGTCACGGTCATGAACACCCCGGTGCTGCTCGTGCGCGGGCCGGATCTCCAGGTGCGGGCGTTCGTGAACTCCTGCAGCCACCGCGGCGCCCAGGTGGTCGACGAGGGCCACGGCGTCTCGCGTCGCTTCGCCTGCCCGTACCACAACTGGATCTACGACACCCTGGGCGCCGCCGTCGGGATCGCCGACCGGGAGTGGTTCGGCGATGTCGATCTCGACGAGCTGGCCCTGACCCCGCTGCCCTGCGCCGAGCGGGCCGGGCTGGTGTTCGTGGTGCTCACGCCGGGGGCGCCCATGGACATCGACGCCCACCTCCACGGCTACGACCGGGTCCTCGACTTCTTCGGCTTCGGCGACTGGCACCTCATCTCCCAGCGGGAGCTCGTGGGCCCCAACTGGAAGATCGCCTACGACGGCTACCTCGACTTCTACCACCTGCCCTACCTCCACCGGGCGAGCTTCGGACCCAACATCTCCAACAAGGCGACCTACACCGCATGGGGCCCCCACCAGCGGGTGCTGCAGCCCGATCCGGCGCTCATCCAGCTCGAGGATCTGCCCGAGGACGACTGGAACCTCGATGCCGTTGCCGGCGGCGTGTGGACCATCTTCCCGCACGTCTCCTTCGCCGGCGGGGCCGGTGGTGGGCTGGTCAGCCAGCTGTTCCCCGGGGACAGCCCGGGCACGTCGGTCACCATCCAGAACTACTTCGTGGCCGCCGAGCCCGACGAGGCGCAGCGGGCCGATGCCCTGAAGAAGGCCGACTTCCTCGAGCACGTGGTGCGCGACGAGGACTACCGCACGGGCATCCGTCAGCAGCGGGCGCTGGAGACCGGCGCCCGCAGCGAGGTGCTCTTCGGCCGTCTGGAGGGCGGCGGGCAGACGTTCCACCGCCTGCTCGACCAGTACCTCGGCGAGGCCCCGGTCGGCCGCTGATGCACGCACCCGACGGCCCCGCGGTGCTCGGGGGCATCCGCGTCCTCGACTGCTCCACCGGACCGGTCGGGGGTGTGGCCTCCATGGTGCTGGCCGACTTCGGCGCCGACGTCGTGAACGTGGAGCCCCCCGGCGGCGACCGCTTCCGCTCGTTGCCGTCCAGTCCGCTGTGGCTGCGGGGGAAGCGGTCGGTGGTGCTCGATCTGGAGACCGCTGCCGGGCGTGACGCGCTCGAACCGCTCCTGGCGAGCGCCGACGTGCTGATCGTGTCGGGCCCGCCCTCCCGGGCCCGCCGCCGGGCCCTCGACGCCGACTCGGTCGCCGGACGCCATCCCGACCTCGTGCACTGCTCCATCACCGGGTGGGGCGAGCAGGGTCCGCTGGCCGAGTACCCCGGCTATCCCCAGACGGTGGCGGCCCGTTCCGGGCGCATGTTGGCCTTCGGGGGTCAGGTCCGCCGCCCGGGACCGAGCTACAGCGTGCTCCCCGTGAACGCGCACGCCGCCGCCCATGGCGCCGTGCAGGGGATCCTCAGCGCGCTGATCGCCCGGGGCCGCGGCGCCCGGCCCGGCCCGGTCCGTTCCAGCCTCCTGCAGGGTCTGCTGCCCTACGACCTCGTCGAGCTGCTCTTCGTCGAGCTCGAGCAGCGCACCGGCTCATCGCCGCGCCCGCCGGCGGCGGACATGCCGACGCTCAACTACCACCCGGTCCTGGCCGCCGACGGTCGCTGGATCCAGTGCGGGAACCTGCTCGAGCATCTGTTCCTGTCGTTCCTCGACGCCACCGAGCTGCTCGGCGAGCTCCTGCTCGACGAGCGCTTCACCGAGCAGCCCGCGCTGTGGGCCCCTGATGCCGTCGAGCACGCCCGGGACCGCATCCTGGAGCGGATCCGGGAGCGTCCCGCCGACGAGTGGATGAGCATCTTCGCCGCCAACGGGAACGTGGCCGCCGAGGTCTTCGCCGCTCCCGCCCAGGCCCTGGCCCATCCCGACCTGCTCGCCAACGGCTCCGTCGTGACCGTCGACGACCCGGCCGTGGGCCCGGTCCGCATGGTCGGGCCGATCGCCCGCCTGACGCGCACGCCCGCCCGCATCGGGCGTCCGGCCCCGGCGGTGGGGGAGCACGATGCCGAGCTGCTCGGCGAGGTGCCCGGTCAGGCTGTCGGCGAGCAGGCCGGGTCGGGCCTCGCGTCGGGTCTCGCGTCGGGTCTCGCGTCGGGCCTCGCGGACGGGGCCGACGCACCGTTGCGCGGCATCACCGTGGTCGAGTTCGCCGCCGTGATCGCCGCCCCGCTGGGGGCCTCGATGCTGGCCGACCTGGGAGCTCGGGTGATCCGCGTCGAGCCGATGGAGGGCGACTCGTTCCGCCATCTGCTGCCGACCGGCTCGATGGCCGTCAAGACGACGGCGGGCAAGGAGTCGATCTGCCTGGATCTCAAGCGGCCCGAAGGCCGGGCCATCGCCCGTGACCTGGTGGCCCGGGCCGACGTGCTGATCCACAACTACCGACCGGGCGTGCCCGAGCGGCTCGGCATCGGCTGGGACGAGCTCCACGTCGCCCAGCCCGGTCTGGTGTGGGTGTCGGTCAACGGGTACGGCCCCGACGGTCCCGGTGCCCACCGGCCCGCCACCCACCCCGTCGCCGGGGCGGCGATGGGCGGGGCGGCATGGCAGGCCGGCCCGGCCTTCGAGGCCCCCTGTCCGACGCTGGTCGAGACCCGCGAGATCTCCCGCCAGCTCATGCGGGCCAACGACATCAACCCCGACCCGAACACGTCGGTGATCGTCGCCTCGGCGGCCCTGCTCGCCCTGTTCCACCGCGAGCGCACCGGTGAGGGCCAGGCGGTCTACGTCGACATGCTCACGGCCAACGCCCACGCCAACGCCGACGCCTTCCTGGCCTATGCGGGCATGGCCCCCCGGGCGGCGCTCGATCCGCAACTGCTGGGCACCGGGCCCCTCGACCGCCTCTACGGGACGGCGGCGGGTTGGGTGCTGCTGACGGTGACCACGGCGGCCGAGTGGGCCCGGTGCTGTGGCGTCATCGGTCGTCCCGACCTGGCGGAGCGGGACCGGGCCGATCCGGCCCTGGCCGACGAGTTGGCGGCGGCCTTCGCCACCCGCCCGGCCGACGAGTGGGAGGCGGCGGGCACCGCCGTCGGCGTGGCGTTGGTCCGCGCCGACGCCACCACCCCCGGCAACTTCGTCTCCCGGGACGGCCACGTGCGGGTCAACGGGTTCGCGCCGGAGGTCCTCCACGCCCGCTTCGGGCCCATCCGGCGCTGGGGCCCGCTGGTGACGGTGGGCCGCTCCGGTGGCCATGTGGGCCCCGGGGTGCTGGCCGGAGCGCACACCGACGCCCTCCTGGCCGAACTCGGTCATGACGCCGCGTCGGTGGCCGCCCTGCGCGCCGGGCGAGTGGCGGCATCGGAGCCGGTGGATCCCTGGCGCCCCTGACCCGACCGGGTCAGGGGTACGACCGGGTCAGGGGTACGACCGGGTCAGGGGTACGACCGGGTCAGGGGTACAAACGGGTCAGGGGTCAGGCGGCGGCGCGCAGCGTGGACAGATCCACCCGGTAGAGGTCGGCAGCGTTGGTGCTGAGGATGGCCCGGCGCTGCTCGTCGGTGAGCACGGCGGAGTGACGCTCCAGCATCTCCTGCGACCACGGCCAGGTGCTGTCGGAGTGGGGGAAGTCGTTGGCCCACATCAGGCGGCGCCAGTTCATGCGGTCGGCCTGCTGGAAGGCCGTCCAGTCGTCCTGGAAGGTCACGTAGATGTGGTCGAAGAAGTACTCCGAGGGGAGCCGGGAGAGGTTCACGCCCTTGCCCAGCCAGTTCCGGTGCCGCTTGTAGGCGTGGTCCATCCGGTACATGTAGTGAGGCACCCAGCCGGCATCGGCTTCGACGCACACCACCCGCAGGCGGGGATGGCGCTCGAACACCCCGCCGTAGATCAGGGTGCCCATGATGTCCTGGATGCCGCGGATGATCGACAGGAACGTGTTGAGCCGCGGGCCACGCGTGCCGCCGAGACTGCTGTTGCGCGTCGTGAGGATGTGGAAGCTGAGCGGGAGGCCGAGATCGACCGCCGCCTCCCAGAAGGGATCCCAGACGGGCGAGTCGTAGTCCTCCACGGCGGGTTGGCCCGGCATCATCACGCCGCGCAGGCCGGCGGCGGCGATGGCCTCGAGGTCGGCGATGCCCTCCTCGACGGAGCGCAGCGCGGTCTGCCCCACACCGAGCAGCCGGTGCGGGGCCTCGGCGCAGTACCCGGCGATCCACCGGTTGTAGGCGTCGAAGCAGGCCTTCTTGTAGTCGAAGTCCTCGTGGTTGCACAGGAGCATCCCGACCGTCGGGTAGATCACCTCGGCCGACACGCCGTCGCGTTCCTGGTCGGCCAGGCGGTGGGTCGGGTCCCAACCGGATCGGTGGAGGTCCTCGAATCGGACACCCTCCTCGGTGATCTCCTCGGGGAGCTTCCCGGCGGCGGCGACGAGGCCCATGGCGATGGGGCTGCGCATGCCGGGGATCACGAACATCGAGCCCCGGCGGTCGTCGGTGACCATGTGGGGGGCCTGGTCGCGGAACCGTGGGTCGATGTGGGCGGTGTAGCAGTCGGGCGGCTCGGTGATGTGGGAGTCGGCGCTGATGATGGGATAGGGCTGGCTCATCGGGTGCTCCTGGAGCTCGGAGAGGGCTGGGCGCCGCGCACGACGCGGCCCGGGGTGGCGCCGGTGGGCACCCCGTCGGTCATGACCTCGACGCCGCTCACGAACGTGTGGCGGTAGCCGTCGGCGCGCTGCAGCAGGCGGCGCCCTCCGGCGGGGAGGTCGTGGGCGACCTCGGGAGCGTGCAGACGCAGCGCCCCGAAGTCGATCAGGTTGAGGTCGGCCCGGTAGCCCGGGGCGATCACGCCGCGGTCGAGAAGTCCCACGGTCTCGGCCGTCATCCGGCACTGCTTGGCCACGAGGGTCTCCACCGGGATCCGGCCGGTGGGGCGGTCACGGCCCCACCACTGCAGCAGCGTCGTCGGGAAGCTGACGTCGCAGATGGTCCCCACGTGGGCCCCGCCGTCGGACAGTCCGGGCACCGCCGCCGGATGCAGCAGCATCTCGCGCACGACATCGAGGTTCCCGGCCGCCCAGTTCAGCGTCGGGAGGTAGAGGAGCGCCGCCCCGCCCTGCTCGAGCAACCAGTCGTAGACCACGTCGGCCGGGGTGCGCCCCTCCCGAGCTGCGGTGGCGGCCACGGAATCGGTCGGGGAGGGCTCGTACACGGGGGGATCACCGAGCCGGAACATGGAGGCGAACTGGTGGATGGCGCGGCTGCCGAGCACCCCGTTGCGGTCGACGGTCATCTGTGCGCAGATGGCCTCGCGCACCTCCGGGCGACGCATGCGGGCGACGCGCTCGGCGAGCGGGAGGTCGCGGATGGCCCGGTAGGCGTCCGCGTACATGAAGGGGTTGAGCGTGGTCTGCAGGCCGAGCAGCAGGCCGACGGCACGGGCGCCGACCTGGGCGCGCATCGTCACCCCGGCTGCGGACGAGGCGGCGCAGCGGTCGAGGGTGGTGCGCCAGTCGTCGGGACGACGGGGCCCCTGGGCGACCGACAGCGAGATGGGCCGACCCGACGCCGCCGCCATCCGCTCGAAGAGACCGACCTCGGCATCGAGGTCGATGAAGTCGCTGACCACCTGCAGCACGCCCATCCCGCGGGGCCCCGCAGCGGCCATGCCCAAGGCGATTCCGACGAGTTCGTCGAGCTCGGCCTTGAGCGTGGGGGTGGGCTCGCCCAGGCTGCTGCGGTGGTTCAGCGTGCGCGAGGTCGTGAAGCCGAGCGCTCCGGCCTCCATCGCCTCCCGGGCCAGCTCGGCCATGGCGGCGATGTCATCGGGTGTGGCGGGCTGCTGGGTGGCGCCCCGCTCGCCCATCACGTGCAGGCGGAGCGCTCCGTGGGGGAGCTGGGCCCCGAGGTCGATGTCGCGGGGACGACGGTCGAGCGCGTCGAGGTACTCGGGGAACGAGGACCACTCCCAGGTGAGCCCTTCGTGGAGCGCGGTGC
>JBIKWW010000084.1:0-10406 GCA_044356125.1 Acidimicrobiia bacterium | reverse complement strand
GCACGTCCTGCATCACGAGGCCCTCGTCGAACAGGGCCTGGCGGAGGCTGCGGTTCCGGTAGGCGGCCATCACGTCGGCGTACCTGGTCAGCACGATCCGGTCGCTCACGGCCGGGCCTCCTCCCGCCGGTAGACGAGGTCGCCGCCGTCGCGCCGGCCCTGGGTGAAGCCGTCCATGGCGAGCGGGAAGGAACCGGCCGGGTCCAGTCGGGTCGAGATCGACCAGTCGTGCACCACGACCCGGCTGGCGATCCGCCAGACCCCGTCCCGACGCGTGACCCGGTCGACGTAGCGACCCGAGAACTGGTCGAGCCATTCGTCGCCGCGCTCGTCGGTGCGCCGCAGGGAGGCCATGGCGTAGGACTCGGCGGCGGCCGCGTCGGGGTCGTCCGGATCGAGCTCGATCAGCACGTTGGCCACGGCGTGGGTCGTGTGGTGGGCCCGGTCGCGCAGGGAGCCGACGATGAACGCCGCGAAGTCGTGCCCGTTGCCCTTCCAGTGGCCGTGGTCGTCGGTCGAGTCCGGGTGGTAGCACGACCGCAGGAGCCCCTCGTCGAGACGGTCGACGCCCCGGCAGTAGCGCATGAGCAGGTCGTGGATGTCGGCGCGCGCGGCGAGGCGCTCCAGCTGGTCGGCGGTCATCGCCCGCTCCTGTCCGCCCCCGGGGGTCCCGGAGGGTCTCCTCGCCCGAGCGTAGTGCCCTGGCTAGCGACGAAGCCGGGTCAGCGCCTACAGTCCCGCCCACGACGGCAGGGGTCCGTCGACCTCCAGGGGGAAGCATGAAACACCGCCGCGCTCTGACCATGTTCGCCGGGCTCTCGTTGGCCGTGGTCGCGGCGTCGCTCGCACCGGCTGACGCCGTCACGCGTACGACCGTCAAGAAGCAGACGAAGACCAAGACCACGACCAAGACGACCGCCGCCCCGACCACGGCGGCTCCGACCACTGCAGCGCCGACCACGGCGGCCGCCCCGGCTGCCGCTGCGGCCAAGGTCCAGGGCATCACCGACAAGACGATCAAGATCGGCCTCACCGGCCCCTACACCGGCGCCGCGGCGGTCGCCGGTCAGGGCCTGCGGGCGGGCGTGCAGATCGCCGTCGACGAGATCAACGCCGCCGGCGGCGTCGATGGTCGTCAGCTCGAGCTCGTCGCCCTCGACGACGGCTTCGAGATCCCCAAGCTCGTCGCCAACATGAAGCGCCTCATCAGCCAGGACCAGGTGTACGCCATCGTGGCCGCCGCCGGTTCGCAGGCGCTGCCGGGCTCGTGGCCCGACGTCAAGGACAGCGGGATCATCGTGTGGGGCCCCGTGACCCCGCCCGATCCCAAGCTGCCCTCGGTGTTCATCCTCGGCCCGAGCCGCACCGAGCAGACCCGCGTGGCGGTCGACTTCCTGTGCGAGCGCAACGTCAAGCGGTTCTTCCTCGTCGGCCAGACCAACAACCTCGGCCAGGAGGGCAAGGCCGGCGCCTCGGTGCAGGTCCCGAAGTGCCCCGGCATGGAGCTCGTCGGTGAGGAGTACCTCGAGCCGGTGAAGACCGACGGCGTGTCGGCCGCAGCCAACAAGATCATCCAGGCCCGCGCCGACGGCGTCATGTTCGTGACGGACAACACCCAGGCCGCCCTGCTGTCCAAGCGGCTCCGTGAGCTCGGCTCGTCGGCCACGCTCGTGGCCGAGAACGGCGCCGGCGGCGCAGGCGGTTCCAACACCGTCGGCCAGGCGGGCGACGGCGCCGAGGGCTTCCACGCCGTGATGGCCCAGGACCTTCCCGGCACCGAGGTCACCCGTGGTGTGATCGCCTGGCGTGCGATCGCCCAGAAGTCCGGCTACCCGCAGGCGACCAACAACTTCTCCCTGCAGACCTACGGCTACACCAAGGTCTTCATCGAGGTGCTCAAGAAGGTCGCCGCCACCAAGGACTACTCGTGGGCGAACTTCACCAAGATCGCCGAGACCACCCGCGTCGACCTGGACTTCCTGCCGCCGATCATCTGCGGCCCGCTGCCCGACGGGCACGCCTGCGCCCGTGGCGCCGGCATCGCCCAGTACAAGAACGGCCGCTGGGACCAGGTCCGGGACTTCAAGACCCCGAAGTGATCTGACCAGCCGCTGACCGGCCGCTGACCGGCCGCTGACCGGCACGGGGGACGGGGTCCGTCGACGACGGGCCCCGTCCTCCCGCATCCGGCCCTGATTCCCGCTGCTGACCAGCGTCCGATTCCTGCTCCTGACCCGGCCGACTCCTCCCCCTCCGACCACCACAAGGACCGACGTGCTGCAACAACTCCTGAACGGGCTCCAGGAAGGGTCCTTCTACAGCCTCATCGCGCTGGCCGTGGTCGTCGTGATGAAGACCACCGACGTGCCCAACTTCGCCATGAGCGACATGGGGCTCGTCGCCGCCTACGTGGCGTGGGCGCTGTGGAGCAAGGACGTCCCCATGGGCATCGCCATCATCGTCTCGCTGATCTTCGCCTTCGTGCTGGGCGCCGCGTTGCAGCGCATCGTCGTCTATCCGATCTCGGCCGGGATCGCCGCCGTGGTCGCCATCCTCATCGCCCTCACCCCGGCCAACTTCGGCATCGGGGTGACCGTCGGCGTGCTCGTGGGCGTCGCCTACACGTTCTGGGCCGAGCGCCGGGGCCGCAAGTCGCTGGCCGGCGGCTCGCACTTCCCGCTGCTGCTGTCGACCATCGGTCTGGCCATCATCATCGTGAACTCGGTGCAGCCGATCTGGGGCACGGAGTCGCAGAACTTCGACCCCGTGTGGAGCGGCAAGCCCTTCAAGATCGGCGACGCCATCCTCACCAGGGTCCAGCTCGTCACGATCATCGTCGGCTTCGTGCTGGCCATCGCCCTGGCCCTGTTCTTCCGCTCCCCCTGGGGCGTGCGGATGCGGGCCATCGCCGAGAACCGGGCCGTGGCCAGCGTGCTCGGCATCTCGCCATCTCGCATCTCGATGCTCGCCTGGGGCCTGGCCACGGTCATCTCGGGCATCGCCATGATCCTGCACACGCAGTACAACAGCCTCACGCCGACCAACGGCGAGAGCATCATCTTCGCCGGGTTCGTGGCCGCCGTCATCGGCGGGTTCGCCTCCCTGCCCGCCGCCTTCTTCGGCGGCCTCATGATCGGCGCCCTGCGCGGCCTCACCGCCCACTACATCTCGGTGAGCTGGGCCGACGCCGTACCGTTCCTCGTCGTGTTCGTCGTGCTGATGCTCAAACCACAGGGCATCGCCGCCCGTGGCAAGCCCCGTGAGGTCTGAGCCGTGAAGCTGCCCCGTTGGAGCACCCTCCCCCTGGCCGTCCGCCTCGCCGTGGGCGTCGCCGCCCTCGCCGTGCTGGTGGTCATCCCCCTCGGCCTGAACAACTACTGGAAGTTCCTGGCCAGCCTGGTCGTCACCTACACCATCGCCAACCTCGGCTTCCAGGCCGTCGTCGGCTGGAGCGGACAGCTGGCCATGGCCCACGCCTCGTTCTTCGGCATCGGCGCCTACGCCGCCGGGTTCCTGCCCCAGGTGATCGAGAAGACCACCTTCAATCCCGCCACGGGCGAGAACGTCGCCGAGCGCACGTGGTCAGGGAACGTGCCGTTCCTCGTCGCCCTGCTGCTCGTGCCGCCGGTGTGCGCCGCCGCCGGGTACGTGCTCGGCCTCCCGGCCATCCGGCTCAAGGGCTTCTACCTGGCCATCGCCACCCTGGCCTTCGCCGGCATGATCCTGCGGGTCTTCGTCGAGGCCAAGGACTACACGAAGGGCGGCGAGGGACTCAGCGTGGACACGTTCCGCCTCTTCGGCTGGGACAAGGCGCTGTCGTCGTACTACCTCGCCCTCGGGATCGCCGCCGTCGTGTGGGTGCTGCTCGGCCGCATGAAGACCACCCGGTTCGGCCGCACGCTGCTCGCCGTGCGCGACACCGACATCGCAGCGTCGTCGCTGGGCGTGAACGTCACCCAGTACCGTCTCGCCTCCTTCGCCATCTCGGCCGGCTTGGCCGCCCTCGGCGGGGCCATGTGGGGACAGGCCGTCGGCTTCATCGCCCCCCAGGCCTTCACCACGGCACTGCTCAACGCCATGCTGATGATGATCATCGTGGGCGGCGTCGGCACACGGGCCGGAGCGGCCATCGGTTCGGTCTTCTACGTGGCCATCGACCAGTTCTTCGCCAACTTCCCGACCTTCAAGGACGCCGCCCTCAAGGGCGCCTACCGCAACATCGCCTTCGGCCTGGCCCTCATGATCTGCATCGGTGTGCTGCCCGACGGCCTCGCCTCGCTCACGAACCGGCTGCGCTCGTCACGACGACCCGCAGCCTCCGGTGACGGTCCTGGCGCCGCCCCCACGCCCTCGGGAGGTGCGGCATGACCACCCTCGCACTCAGCGACGTCGGGGTCGCCTTCGGCGGCAACCAGGTCCTCGAGTCCGTCTCCGTCGACTTCGGGCCCGGGTTCAACGGCCTCGTTGGGCCCAACGGAGCCGGCAAGACGACCGCCTTCAACGTCATCTGCGGGTACGTCTCCCCGCAGAAGGGCGCGGTGATCCTCGACGGCACCCCGATCACCGCCCGTCAGCCCCGGACCATGTCCCGGCAGGGCGTGGGCCGCACCTTCCAGGCTCCCCGCCTCGTGCTCGAGCAGACGGTGCTCGAGAACGTGATGCTCGGTCGGCACAACCACGTGAGGTCCCGCCACCTGGCCGAGATCCTCGGGCTGCCCTCGGCCGCCCGGGCCGAGCACGAGGCCCGGGCGCGGGCCGAGGCCCTGCTCGACCGCTTCGGGCTCCTGGCCAGGGCCCATGAACCGGCCCAGTCCGTCCCCCTCGGCAGCCAGAAGCTCGTCGAGATCTGCCGGGCTCTGGCCAGCTCACCGCGCGTGCTGCTGCTCGACGAGCCCGCCGCCGGTCTCGGGGTCGACGACGTGGCCATGATGGTGCAGGCCCTCCGGTCGGTGCAGGCCGAGGAGAACCTCTGCGTGGTGATGATCGAGCACGATCTGCACCTCGTGAAGGAGCTGTGCCCGTTCGTGGCCGTGCTGCACTTCGGCAAGATCATCGCCCAGGGCACGGCCGACGATGCGATCCGCAATCCCCAGGTGGTCGAGGCCTACCTCGGCAAAGGCGTGGTGAAGGCATCATGAGCCTGCTGTCGATCGATGGACTCGTCGGCGGCTACGGCCGCATCGAGGTCCTGCACGGCGTGTCGCTGCACGTCGAGGAGGGCGAGATCGTCGCGCTCCTCGGGGCCAACGGCGCCGGGAAGACGACCACGGTGCGGACGATCAGCGGACTGCTGCCGACCTGGCGTGGCACGATCACCTTCGACGGAACCGTGCTCGGCCGCACCATGCCGCCGGAGTCCCGGGCCCGCCTCGGGCTCGGCCACCTCCCCGAGGGACGCGGGGTGTTCCAGACCCTCACGGTGAAGGAGAACCTCGAGATCGGGGCCTCCATGCGCCGTGACGGCGCCGCCGTGCGCTCCGACCAGGACTGGCTCCTCGGCCTGTTCCCGGCCCTGGCCTCCAAGCTCGAGCAGCCCGCCTCGGCGCTCTCGGGCGGCCAGCAGCAGATGCTGGCCGTGGCCCGGGCGATGATGGCCCGGCCCAAGCTGCTCATGATCGACGAGCTGTCCTTCGGCCTCGCTCCCGTGCTCGTCGACCAGCTCTTCGCCATGGTGCTGGAGCTGCGCAAGTCGGGCACCACCTTCCTGCTCGTCGAACAGCACGCCGGCGCGCTCGAGATCGCCGACCGGGCCTACGTGTTCAAGGTGGGCCGCAACGACATCGACGGCGACGCTGCGTCCATGCGCGAGAGCGGCAACCTGGTCCGCTCCTACCTCGGCGCCTAGCCCCCGACGACTGCCGCGGGTCCAGCCCCGACGACCGCCTGGGGCGTCAGCCCGTCCGGCGCACGGCGTCGGGGGTGATGGCGGCCAGGGAGGGAAGGCCGGCCAGCGCCATCGCCCGGTCGAGCTCGGCGCGCAGGATCTCCAGCACGCGGGCCACCCCGGCCTGGCCGCCCGCGGCGAGGCCCAGCACCGCAGGCCGGCCGACCAGCACGGCCCGGGCCCCGAGCGCCAGGGCGATGAGCACGTCGGTCCCCCGGCGCACGCCACCGTCGAGCAGCACGTCGCAGCGGTCGCCGACGGCCTCGACGATCGCCGGCAGCGCGTCCAGGGCGGCGATGGCGGCGTCGAGCTGACGGCCCCCGTGGTTGGACACGACGATCCCGTCGGCACCGAGGTCGACGGCGCGGCGGGCATCGTCGGGATGCAGCACGCCCTTCACGGCGAGCGGCCCGCTCCAGCGCTGCCGTACCCACTCGAAGGCCGACCAGTCGGCCCCCGGGTTCATCATCTCGACGTTCACGAACCGGGCCAGCTCGACGACGCCGCGGCCCCGGCCGGGCACGTCGGTGAAGTTGGCGAAGGTCAGCGCCCCACCCCGACCCAGTCCCCGCAGCCACCCCGGATGGCGCAGGAGGTCGGGGGCGTTGCGCCGGGTGAGGCGGGGCGGCAGGGTCATGCCGTTGCGCAGGTCCCGGTCGCGCTGGCCCATCACGGGCACGTCGGCGGTGAGCAGCAGCGCCGTGTAGCCGGCGGCCTGCGCCCGGTCGATCAGGGTGCCGATCACGTCCCGGTCGCGCCACAGGTAGAGCTGGAACCAGCGCGGGCCACGGGTGGCGGCGGCGACCTCCTCGATGCTGCGACTCGATCCGGTGCTGAGGGAGAACACGGTGCCGGCCGCTCCGGCGGCGGCGGCCGACGCCGTCTCGCCCTCGTGACGGGCCAGCCGGGCGAGACCGACGGGGGCGACGCCGATGGGCATGGCCAGCGGGGTGCCCAGCACCGTCGTGCTGAGGTCCCTGGTGGCGACGTCGACCATCACCCGCGGCACGATCGACCAGCGGCCGAAGGCGGCCCGGTTGGCGGTGACGGCCCGCTCGTCCTCGGCCCCACCCTGGATGAAGTCGTCGACGAGCCGGGGGATGCGACGCCGGGCGGCGCGCTCGACGTCGGCCACGGTGATGAGACGTTTCATCAGCGCGCGTACTGATAGCTCGCTTCGATCGCCCGGACCAGACCGGCGATCGTGTCGTGCAGCGGGGTGGGAACCCCGGTCAGCGCCCCTCGGCGGGCGACCTCACCGGCCATGGCGTCGATCTCCGTGCGACGCCCGAGCAGCACGTCGGTGCACATCGAGGTGGTGTGGTCACCGGTCCCCTCGTAGGTGCGCACCGCGTGGGCCCACGAGACCTCGCGGTCGAGGGCCACGCCCTCGGCCGCGGCGACGTCGACCACCTCGTCGAACATGCGCCGGACCAGTTCACGGGCGGCAGGCTGCTCCCAGGTGTGCTGGACCGAGCGCCGCATCACGGCGCTGAAGGGACCCATCACGGCCAGCGCCAGCTTGTTCCAGATGTCGTGGGCCACCTGCGGGTTGTAGGTGGTCGGCAGCCCGGCGGCGGTGCAGCGCCGGGCCAGATCGACGGCCGCCGCGGCAGCCGACGGTTCAGGGTCGACGCCGGTCGGCGGGCCCATCTGCGTGACCGACGCACCGGCCGCCGTGGAGCCCGTGATGGTGATCCGCCCCGGTTCGTGGCGATGGGCCCCGATCGTGGTGACACCGATGAGCGCACGTCCGGGGCCGACGGCGGCGGCGACGGCCCGATCGTTGCCCAGCCCGTTCTGCCACGAGGCGGCGACACCTCCGGCGGCGAGGGCGTGGGCGACGGCGGCCATGGCGGGGCCGCTGTCGAAGGTCTTCGTGAGCAGGACGAGGGCGTCGAGCGAACCGGTCGCCAGCGTCGACGGGTCGGCCGTGGCCACCGGATGGGTCACGGCCGTGGTGCCGTCGGGTCGGTCGATGCGCAGCCCGCCCGAGGTGATGGCGCCCACGTGGGCGGCGCTGGCCCCGTCGGCGCGGCCCACGAGCACGACGTGCTCACCGGCGGCGGCCAGCAGCCCGGCCACCGCCGAGCCCATCCCCCCGGCCCCCACGATCCCGATCCTCATCGCCTGGTCCTCATCGCCTGGTCCTCATCGCCTGGTCCTCATCGCCGGCGAGCGTACCGAGGTGGAGCGCGCGAAGCGTCGTCGGTATCCTCACGACCATGACCGACCTCGCCGTCGCCCCCTCCCCCGCCGTCCACGGCCCCGTCACGGAGGACTCCCCCCACTTCCGCATCGCGGCGGCCCGGCGGATCCTCTACCGGGAGGGCCTCGACAGCCAGATCGGCGGGCACGTGAGCCTGCGGGTGCCCGGCGAGGACGCCTTCTGGGTGACGCCCTACCAGTACTTCGACGAGACCCTCCCCGAGCACGTGAGCAAGGTCGGCTTCGACCTCGGCGTGCGGGAGGCGGGCACGCTGCCGGCGTCGCCGGGCATCAACTTCCACGCCTCCGTGTACCAGGCCCGACCCGACGTCAACTGCGTGATCCACACCCACGGCTTCCACCAGTCCGTGCTGTCGACCACGGGCGTCCCCTTCGGCGTGTACTACGACTACGGCGCCCTGTTCCTCGACGACGTCGCCTACTGGAAGGACGACCCCTCGCTCACACCCGACGTCGAGGGCGACCTGATCGCCCGCACCATCGGCTCGAAGCGGGTGATGCTGATGGGTCACCACGGGGCCGTGCACGCCGGCGACACGCTCGAGAACACCACCATGGAGGCGCTCGTGTTCGAGCTCTGCTGCCGCTACCAGGTGGCGGCGATGGCCATCGGCGGCCAGCCGCTCGACGACGAATCGGCCCGCAGCTACCGCGGCGCCTACCTGAAGTACGCCTTCCGCAGCTACATGTGGGACGCCAACTACCGGCGGATCCGACGCAGCGACCCCGATCTCTTCGCGGTCCTGGAGGGCTGAGCGGTGACCGCCCCGGGAGGAGACCGCAACCGCCGCGTCCTGGTGACGGGTGGAGGATCGGGCATCGGCGCGGCGACGTGCGAGGTGCTGGCCGAGCTGGGCTGGGAGCCCATCGCCGCCGACATCCGGGCGCCCGAGGGAGGCGTGCAGCTCGACGTCACCGATGAGGACCAGTGGGGCGCCACGCTCGCCCGCACCGGACCCCTCGGTGGCCTCGTGTGCTGCGCCGGGATCCGGGCCCGCAGCATGATCGCCGACACCAGCGTCGAGGACTTCGAGCGGCACCTGCGCGTCAACGTGACGGGAACGTGGCTCGGGATCCGGGAGCTGCTGCGGACCCACGTCGAGGGCACGAGGGCGGCGATCGTGACGGTCGCCTCGGTCAACGCGTCGATCGCCGTCCCCGGCCAGTCCCACTACGTGGCCAGCAAGGGGGCCGTCGCCGCGCTCACGAAGGCGGCGGCGATGGAGGGCGCGCCGCTCGGCGTGCGGGCCAACTCGATCGCGCCCGGGCCCATCCGCACCCCGATGACGGCCGAGCGTCTGGTCGATCCGGCACAGGTGCAGTGGCTCACCGGAAGGGTGCCGCTGGGGCGCGTCGGGGAGCCGCGGGAGATGGCGACGGTGGCGGAGTTCCTGCTGTCCGATGCGGCCTCCTACGTCACCGGTGAGGTCATCTACGCAGACGGCGGCTGGGCGGCCAACGCCGTCTGAGCCGACGCCCGCGGCGGGGCGGGTTGGGCCCGGCGGGAACGGTTTGGTTGACTGCGCCGCATGGCTGCGGCTGCGCTCGAAGGTGTCCTCGTCGTCGATCTGACGGGCTCCGTCGCCGGCGGGTTCGCCGGCAAGCTCCTCGCCGACCTCGGGGCCCGCGTCGTCATCGTCGAGCCGACCGGAGGCTCGGTGCTGCGGCAGCACGTGCTGTTCGGGTACCTGTCCGGCGGCAAGGAGTCCTGCATCGGAGACCCCTCGCCATGGCTGGCGGCGGCCGACATCGTGCTGACCGACCGGAGCTCGGACGTTCCCGACGCGCTCGGCGAGCGGGTGGTCCACGTCGACGTCACCCCCTGGGGACGCACCGGACCATCTGCGCACTGGGAATCGAGCGACCTGACGACCTGGGCGATGGGCGGGTACCTCTCCTTCACCGGAGCGCCGGACCGCGAGCCCATCCAGGTCCCCGGCCGGCAGGCCCAGCTCCACGCCGGCGCCCACGCCGCCCTGGCCGCCCTGGTCGGTCTGCACGAGCGCGACACCCGCAGCGGCCGGGGCCAGCGTGTCGAGGTGAGCGAGCTCGAGTCGGTGCTGATCGCCCACGCCTGGCTGGCCTCGTCGTGGGCGGCGTGCGGCCAGGTACTGGCCCGTCAGCCCCAGGACCTCATCCGCGCCGCCGACGGGTGGGTCTACGTGATGCGCATCGTGCCCAAGGACGAGATCTTCGTGATGATCGAACGGCCCGACCTGGCCGACGAGCAGCTCACCCGGGACATCCCCACCTGGCACGCCAACATCCCCCGGATCTTCGCTGCCGTGGCCGA
>JBIKWW010000476.1:0-2907 GCA_044356125.1 Acidimicrobiia bacterium | reverse complement strand
GCCGTACATGGCGGAATCCACGATGCCCTGGGCCGTGCCCCGCCACGCCAGGCGGACGCGGTCCTCGCCGAGGTCACGGCGCACGGCGTCGATCAGCGCCGACTCGGCGTCGGCGGGCGGCCGGGGGCCGCTGATCGTGAGCACGCCGGCCTCGAACGCGCCACGCACCTCGATCCGGGCGGACCTGGAGGGCGCCGGAGCCGAAGGCACGGCGACCGAAGAGCCGGGCGCCGAAGAGCCGGGCGCCGAAGAGCCGGGCGCCGAGGACACCGGAGCAGACGTCACCGCGCCCGGGGCGGGCCCGACGATCGTCGTCGACGGTGACGCCCCCACTTCGAGGCGGTCACGCACGCGGGGGTGCACGGCGAACAGTCCCGAGGAGTCGGCCGTCCGGGCCACCCGGAGGACGTCGCTGCGCACCGTCTGATTGGCCACCGAACCGCCGAGTTCCACCTCGACGCCGTCGACGCTGACCTGGATGCCTTCGTGGCCGGCTTCCGCCAGCGCCCGCTCGACGGTCCGCTGGATGGAACGCTCCATCGCCGGGCGCTGCACCAGCACCGCCGGGACGGCGAGCACCACCGGCGTGAGGACGGCGATCACGACGGCCAGGCGGCGACGCCTCGCAGGCGCCGAGCGCTCAGCTGCGTTGGCCACGGTCGCTCCAGCTCGAACCGGTGCGTTCCTCCCAGAGCCGTCGGGCGGCCATCACCCAGCCGTTGGCCCGCATGACCCCGTGGACGTCACCCAGGGCATCCTCGTAGCGCTCGAGCTGCTGCGCGTCCCAGGACCCGATCTCCTCGTAGCTCGTCACCCCCAATTCGTGCAGTCCGCCCACGAAGTCGTCGGAGGCCCCGGGGAGCACACCAAGATCGTCGGGCACATCGGTGACCGCCGGAGCGAACAGCGCCGGGCCCTTGAGGGCTTCCGGAGTGCGGCCGCCCAGCACGCCGCGGGCCCGGTCGAGGCGGGCCGCCAGGTTCGACACGGTCGACTGCTGGCGCAGGACCGAGTCCCGGAAGGAGGTGAACTCGGCCGCCAGCTCGGCGAGGGCCTCGTGGGCCTCGTCCGCCCGGAGCCGGGCGTCGGAGAGCTCGAGGTGCAGGGTCTGGAGCTGGCGGTCTGACTCGGCACGGGCCTGCTGCAGATCCCGGTGCAGCAGCTCGATCTCGTCGCGGTCGGCCGCTGCGCTTCGCCGTAGCGCGTCGATCTCGGCACGCTGGGCCTGCTCCTCGCCGCGCACCTGCTGGAGCCGTTGCAGATCGGCGTGGGACTGCTCGAGCTCGAGTCGGACGGCGTGCAGCTCGGAACGGCTGAGGTCGAGATCGGACCGGGCCCGGTCGAGCTCGGCTCGGGTGTGGTGGAGCTCATCGTCCGCAGCGACGAGCAGTGCCTGGACCTCGGACACCCGGGCATCGCCGCGGGCCGCCACCGCCTGGACTCGTTCGAGGCGGGCCGTGGCCTCGGCCAGCTCACCGGCCAGCCGTTCGGCCTCGTCCTCGGCGGTCGACAGCCGGTCCCGCCAGGCCGCCACGTTCGCCCGGCTGCGCTCGAGCTCGGCCTGCAACCGGGCCCAGGCGAGCTCGCTGGCCGCCGATTCCTCCGCTGATTGCTCCGCCGTGGCCACGGCGCCGTCGTGCTCGGCACGAAGCCGGGCGAGCTCCTGACGGAGTCCCTCGAGCTCCGCCTCGGCGCGGGAGAGGGCGGCGGCCGAGCGCTCCGCACGGTCACGGAGCGCTCCGATCTCGGCCTCCGCACGGACCAGCTCCGAGGCCGTCTCGTCGGCTTCGGCGACCGCCCGACCGAGCACGCCGGCCTGCTGCAGCTGCTCGTCCAGCGACGCTCGCACGGCCAGGAGATCGCCCTCCAGCCGGCGCCGCTCAGCGCGGGCGGCATCGAGCTCCTCGATGAGGGCGTTGACGTCGTGGTCCACCGGCCCGGGCGGGGAGCCGTCGTGGGAGGCCCTGCTCCGCAGCACCATGAGCTCCTGGCGGGCCTCGTCGAGCTCGTCGGTGACGGCGGTGAGCTCCTTGCTGAGGGCACCGAGCTCGTCACGGTGGGCCTGCACGAGAGCAGCGACGTCGGCGTCGTCGCCGGTGGCGGGACCACGGGCCTCGAGGTCGGCGTGGGCTCGCTTGAGGCGCTTGCGCAGCCGGGTGATCTCGGTGTCCCGGGCCTCCACCTGGGCTCGGAGGTCGGCCACCACCTCGGATTCGTCGGCCAGCTGCAGGTCGATCCCGGTGTCGAGCGGGGCGCCACCCCAGATGAGGAAGCCGAGACCGACACCGATGCACAGCGCGATCGCGATGAAGACAGCGAACTGCAGGAGGTAGAACGCGATGTTTCCCAGATCCATGTCGCCCTCGTACGGTGCGCCGCCGACCGAGCGCAGCGTCGCATCGAACGGTACCGCCGCTCGGGCCGACTCTCGTGGATAGGGCGACCCGAGCGGAGCGAGGGCCGGGGCGGACGGAGCCGGCGGGGTCAGGCCGATCCGACGGCGGCGGACCGCGAGCGGCGCAGGGCGGCCAGGGCGGCCTCGTCGCCGGACGCCAGGTGGCCCGCCTCGACCGACCAGTCCTCCATGCCCGGAACCGGCCCCAGCCCGCCCGAGGCGAGCGCCGCCCGGATCTGGACGGGGCTGGCCGCTGCCACCCGGATCCAGCTCGTCAGGCCCGCACGCCGGAGTGCCGCCTCGATGCGGGCATCGACGCCGGTGATCTGCTGGAGGTCGTCGCCCCCGCCGAGGCGGCCGGGGCGGGCCGAGGTGCCGCCGTCACGGCGGGCCCGGGCGAGCAACGGCAGGGGCCCTTCCCGTTCGAGCCGACGCGCCCAGTCCGAGACCGGACCGTCCATGACGTCGCCGCGCTCCGCCCACGGGCGGCCGTAGGCAGCCACCCAGCAGGT
>JBIKWW010000477.1:0-2907 GCA_044356125.1 Acidimicrobiia bacterium | reverse complement strand
TCCGGACCTTCATCGCCGCCGCCCACGCCCGGGACATCCGGGTGATCATCGACTTCGTCGCCAACCACACCTCGAGCGCCCACCCCTGGTTCCGTTCGGCCCTGGGCGGCCCGCGTTCGCCACGGCGGTCCTGGTACCGCTTCAGCGCCGCCGACCCGGGCCAGCCCGGACCCTACGGTCGAGCCTGGCATCCCGCGCCCGGCGGTGGCTGGTACTTCGGCCTGTTCGGCTCGGGTCAGCCCGATCTCGACCTCACCAACCCGGCCGTCACCCGGGAGCTGACCGACGCCGCCCGCTTCTGGCTCGACCAGGGTGTCGACGGGTTCCGGCTCGATGCCGCCAAGCACCTGATCGAGCGGGGCACGCAGTTCGAGGGCACGGACGCCACGCTGCGCTGGCTCGCCGCCTTCCGCGCCTCGGTGCGCCGGCACCGACCTGACGCGCTCGTACTGGGCGAGGTCTGGAGCCCGACGGCGGCGGTGGCCCGGTACACGGCGGGATCGCTGGACCTGGCGTTCGGGTTCGACCTGGCGCGCGGCATGACCAAGTCCGTCCGTGACGGTGACGGCCTCGAACTCGTGGTGGAGCTGGCCCTGGCCGAGCAGCTGATGCCGGGCCGGACGGCGTCGTTCCTGTCGAACCACGACCAGCCGCGCATCGCCAGCGCCGTCGGCGCGCTGGCCGGGCGACCCGACCACGAGTCGCTGACCCGGCTCGCCGCCGCCGTCCTGCTGACCGCTCCCGGCGTCCCGTTCCTCTGGGCGGGCGAGGAGACCGGGACGCTTGGGACCAAGCCCGACGAGCAGATCCGGCTCCCGATCGCCTGGGACACCTCGCCCGGGGGTGGATTCACGACCGGAACCCCGTTCCGACCCCAGCCCGAGGACGCCGCCGTCCGCAACGTCGCCACCCAGCGGTCCGACCCGGCGTCGACCTGGAACGCCTACCGGGAGCTCATCGCCCTGCGTCGCAGCATCGTGGCCCTGCGCGACGGCGGTGTGGCCATGGTGCGCTCGCCCACGCCCGGAATCGCCGCCTGGCTCCGTCCGGCCCCCGGGGACACGCCCAACGGGTCGGCACGGGCCGGGACAGTCCTCGTCGTGCACAACCTCGGCTCCCGCCCGGCCCGTCCCGTGCTGGGCGCTCCCGGGGGCGTCCCTCCCGGACGGGCCGAGATCCGCTGGGGACCGGGAGCGGGTACCAGCGTGCGGAGCCCCGAACCCGATGCCGCCGGTGCGGTGACGGCCTGGGCGCCCGTCGACGAACTGGGTGCCCGGCAGTCCCTCGTCATCGAGCTCGGCCGACCCGGCTAGTCCGCTCCAGTTGATCCCGACCCGGATCGGCCCACTCCCGATGGGTCCGCTCCCGATGGGCCCGCTCCCGATGGGCCCACTCCCGATGGGCCCACTCCCGATGGGCCCGCCCCCGATGGGCCCGCTCCGGATGGCCGGTCGAACGAGGCCGGTCGAACGAGACCGTCGGCCGAGCGGTCGAGCGGCCCGGAGCGACGGGACGTTCGTCGTCTCGGGAGAGCACGAACGCCAGCGTGCAGGCGATGAAAGCGCGTGGCATGCTCGCTGCGCCCGAGATGCGGGGCCCTTCGGGGACCGGACCGGGCCACCCATCCACCAAGGAGCACCACTGTGACACCTCGACGCCTGCAACTCGCCGCCGCCCTCGTGGTGGCCGGGTTGGGCGGAGCGACCGTTCTGGCCGGTGGCCAGTCGGCGCTCGCCCAGACGACCACCGCCGCCCCGACCACCACGATCCCGCCCCGGGGTGACGCCGACCTCGTGATCTGGGCCGACGACACCCGCACCCCGGTCCTCAAGCCCTTCGCCGAGCGCTTCGCCGCTGAGGAGGGCATCAAGGTCTCGGTCCAGCAGCTCAAGTTCGACGAGATCCGCGATCAGCTCAAGGTCGCCGGCCCCGCCGGTCAGGGCCCCGACATCATCATCGGCGCCCACGACTGGCTCGGCGATCTGGTGGTCTCGGGCCTCGTGGCCCCGCTCGACCTCGGCGCCAAGGCCAAGCAGTTCCAGAGCGTCGCCATCAAGGGCTTCACCTACGGCGGCAAGGTCTACGGCGTGCCCTACGCGGTCGAGAACATCGGCCTCCTGCGTAACACCGAGCTCGTGCCCAAGGCCCCGAAGACCTGGGCCGAGGTCGAGCGCACGGCGCTGGCCCTGAAGAAGGCCGGCAAGGTCGACGTCGCCCTGGCCGTGCAGCAGAACGGCAACGCCGACCCGTACCACAACTACCCGCTGTTCTCCGGCATGGGCGGCTACGTGTTCAAGGCCGACGCCACCGGCACCTATGACGCCAACAACCTGGGGATCGACTCCAAGGGCGGGATCGACGCCGCCAAGCAGTTCGCCAAGTGGGTGGCCTCGGGCCTCATCGACCCCAACGTCACCTACGACATCATGATCCAGTCCTTCGCCGACGGGAAGGCGCCCTACGCCATCACCGGCCCCTGGGCCGTGAACGACAAGGAGAAGGGCTTCAAGGCCAAGGGCACGCCCTACGTCGTCGAGGCGTTCCCGCCGGTGAAGGCCGGCGTGAAGCCGGCCGTGTTCGTCGGCGTGCAGGGCTTCATGGTGTCGGCGTTCTCCAAGAAGCAGCTGCTGGCCAAGACCTTCGTGGTCGACTACATGGGCACCAAGGACGCCCAGCTCGAGCTGTTCAAGGCCGGTGGCCGCCCGCCGGCGCTGACCGCCGCCTTCAACGACCCGACGGTCCGCAACGACAAGGACGTGCGCGGCTTCGGCCTCGCCGCCGCCAACGGGCAGCCGCTCCCCGCCATCCCCGCCATGGGTTCGGTGTGGGGCGCCTGGACGGACGCCTACAAGCTCATCTTCACCAAGCAGGGCACCCCGGAGCAGGCGTTCAAGGACGCCGCCACCA
>JBIKWW010000083.1:0-10454 GCA_044356125.1 Acidimicrobiia bacterium | reverse complement strand
GACCCGGACCGCCACGACGCACCCGGCTCGGTGCGCCCCGACGCCGTCGCCGATCCGGCCGTCCGGCGGGCCGTCGACCGGGCGGTGCGCGCCCACGTCGGGCTGTGCCCGGGCAGCTCGGGGTCCGGCTACCTCGGGGGCGAGGTCGACCTGGCCTGGTTCATCCCCCGCAAGCTGGTCCTCGTCACCGGACGCATCGACGCCTGGTGGCGCACGGCCGACGGCACCCACGAGATCCGTGAGTACAAGACCGGGCGGTCGGCGGCCGATGCCGTGGCCGACGATCCCGCGCCCGGCATCTACGGGCTGCTGGTGGCCGCCCGACACCCCGGCGCCGACGTCCGGGTCGTCTACGAGCTGCTCGGGGCCGACACGCCGCGCCCCCTCGAGATCGAGGTGACGGCCGAGCTGCGCAGCCGCTCCCTCGAGCTCGTGCTGGAGATGGTCGGACGCCTGCGCAGCCGGGACCCGGTCGTCGCCGTCGCCGACCCCCGACGGTGCCGGGACTGCCCCTACCGCCGGAGCTGCCCCGAGGGGGAGGAGGCGGCCCGATCGGCCCCTCCCCGCTGACGGTCCGACGCGGGACCGGGAGGGGTTCCGACGGAGGTCCCCGGAGCTCCGGGGATCGGCCAGCATGGAGCCATGGCGAACGTCCGCTCCCGAGACCCCGGCGACCGGCCGGGTGGCCCGGTCCGCCCCAAGGTGCCTCGGCGGGACCAGCCCGCCGGACCGGGCGCTCCGGCGACCGGCAGCCCGATGGCAGGCAGCCCGATGGCAGGCAGCCCGATGGCAGGCAGCCCGATGGCCGACGGGCCCGAGGGGGCCGAGCGCACTCCGCTGCGCCCCTGGGACCTGCCGTGGTGGTTCCGCCTCGGGCTCCCGGCGACGGTCGCCTTCGTCCTGCAGACCCTGCTCATGCTGTCGGGTGGGCGGCCCTGGGAACGGGCCGTGGGCGGGGGTGTGGCCATGGCCGCGTTCGTCGCCGCGTGGCTGCGCTGGCGGCTGCCCCGCCAGGACGCGCAGCGTCGGGCCGAGGAGTCCCGGGTCGGAGTGGGCGGATGGTCGAACCCGACCCGCTGGCAGCGCCTCATGGACCGGTGGTTCGGCGACCGGGCCGGCCGCCGCCGCAGCACCAACCCCCTCGCCGGAACCCGACCGCGCCCGCGTCGCTGACGCGGCGGCGTCGGATCACCCGGCGCGGCGCCCTCGGGCGGCCTCGATGGCGGCCATCTCCGAGAACATGGCGACGATGTCGGCCGCCCGGTGGCTCGGGTCGAGCTGCCGGTAGACGTTCTCGACGTTGACGGCGATCCGGCCGAACTCGCCCCAGTCGCCGAAGGGCCCCAGGGCGATGTCACGGGCCGCCTCGGCCGCCGTCAGACCGGCCTGGTGGCGCAGGGTCGCCTCCCGTTCGACCATCGCCAGGTACTCGCGGCAGTCACGAACCTCGGCCAGGGTCGAGACCGGTCCGTGTCCGGGCACGACGACCTCGGGGGCCAGCGCCGTGATGCGGTCGCAGGCGGCGATCCAGTTGGCCAGCGGCCCCGCCCACACGATCGGCGTTCCACCGCTGAAGAGCAGGTCGCCCGTGTAGACGACCGACGCGTCGGGGACGTGCACGATCGTGTCACCCCGGGTGTGCGCGGGGCCCAGTTCGATCAGCTCGACGCGCCGTCCGCCGACGTCGATCGAGAGCGACCCGTCGAAGGTCCGGGTCGGGAGGGTCGGCTCGATCCCCCGGAAGTCGAACGCTCCGAAGAACGAGCGGAAGAGCTCACCCACGTGGCCCGGAGCGTCGTTGAGGGCGAGCAGGACCGACGCCGGCACGTCGTGCATCTCCTCGGCGGTGGCGCTCGACGCGATGATCGACGCGCCCGACACGAGCTGGTTGCCGTAGCAGTGGTCGCCGTTGGCGTGGGTGTTCACGACCGTCCCGATCGGTGCACCGGCGGTGACGGGCGCCATGGTGGCGAGCATGTCGGCGGTGAGGTGCAGGTCGAACAGCGTGTCGACGAGCAGGGACGCACCCTCGCCGACGACCAGGCCGGCGTTGCTCCACCCCCAGCCGCCGTCGGGCTGGAGCCAGGCGTGGCAGCCGTCGGCGACACCGAACAGACCGCGGGTGAACGGGATGGCCGACGGGTTGGTCATGGCCGCAGCTTTACCCCGCCGCGAACCGGACCGCCACTAGGGTCCCCCACTCGTGAGGTCCCGGCCCATCCGCATCGTCGCAGTGGTGGCCGCCCTGGCGGCGATCGCCATGGTGGCGCTGACCGGCACCGGGGAGCGCACCGGCAGCCGTTCGGCGACCGGTTCGGCGACCGGCTCGGCGGGTCCCGCGCCCGGCGGACCGGCGGTGGCGGGCCCGATCGGGGAGGCCGTCCTCATCCGCGGCGAGCCGGCCCTGACCAACGCCGAGGCGGTGGTCCTCGGCCTCGTCGAAGGGATCACCGAGTACCTGCCCGTGAGCTCCACCGGTCACCTGCTGGTGGCCGAGCGGGCGATGGACCTCGACACCGAGGCCGAGCGGGCGGGCCACAAGGACGCGCTCGACGCCTACACGGTCGCCATCCAGATCGGGGCGATCGCCGCCGTGCTGGGCGTGTTCCGGCGCCGGGTCGGGACGCTGTTCGCCGGCCTGGTCGGCCGCAGTGACGAGGGCCGCCGCGTCCTCGTGGCGCTGGTCGTGGCCTTCATCCCGGCGGCGGTGATCGGCCTGCTCGGCGAGCAGATCATCAGCGACCGCCTCCTGCAGCCGTGGCCCGTCGTCGCCGCCTGGATCGTCGGTGGGGCCGTGCTGCTGACGCTGTGGCGCCCGCTGGCGGCGCGCACCCCGATGGTCGACGACGTCACGTCGATGACCTGGCAGCACGCACTGGCCATCGGTGGGATGCAGGCGATCGCCCTGTGGCCGGGGACGAGCCGCAGCTTCGTGACCATCCTCGGTGGCCTGCTGATCGGGCTGTCGATGACCGCCGCCGTGGAGTTCTCGTTCCTCCTCGGACTGGTGACGCTGAGCGCGGCGACCCTGTTCTCCCTGGCCCGCCACGGCGGCGAACTGGCCGACGCCTACGGCTACCGGGCGCCGCTGATCGGGATCGTCGTCGCCGGCCTCTCGGCCTGGGTGACCGTGCGATGGATGCTGCGGTTCCTCACGGCCCGGGGCCTGGCCGTGTTCGGCTGGTACCGCATCGCCGTGGGCGTGGCCGTCGGCGGCCTGCTCGTCGCCGGCGTGCTGTGACCCGGCCTGGGCGACCGGCCTGAGCGACCGGCCTGAGCGACCGGCCTGAGCGAGCGGGACGGCGGAACCGGGCCCGGAGACAGAGAACCCCGCCTCCGGGGAGGCGGGGTTTCGTGGCAGCCCGTACGGAATTCGAATCCGTGTTTCCGCCTTGAGAGGGCGGCGTCCTAGGCCCCTAGACGAACGGGCCACGAGTGATTCGGTTGTCAGGTGATTCGGTGGTGTCACCCCGGGGACCGGGGCGATGGCTGGGGGTCAAGGACTCGAACCCTGAATAACTGGACCAGAACCAGCTGTGTTGCCAATTACACCAACCCCCAAGGGCGGAGGAGGAGTATAGCCCGGCCGTCCGTGGGCCCGACCCGTCAGAACCAGGTGGCGAGCCGACGGAACCCGACCACCCGGCCGATGGCCATGGCCGCCGTCTCGCGCAGCACGCGGTCGACCGGTGCGCTGCCCACCGGCGAGGTGTGGGCGGTGAGGCCGACCTCGCGGGCCGTGGCCCGCACCCGGGCAGCGTGGTAGGCGTCGGTCACGAGCACGACGTCGGTGACGCCCTCCCGGGCCAGGAACCGACGGGTGGCGGCGAGGGACTCGTAGGTGTTGCTCCCCTGGACCTCGCGCCGGATCGACGCGTCGGGCACGCCCCGGCGGATGAGGTAGCCCGCCGCAGCACTGGCCTCGGTGGTCCGGTCGCCCTGCTGACGGCCCCCGGTGACGATGACGAGCGGGGCGATGCGGTCCCGCCACAGCTCGAGCGCGTGGTCGAGGCGGCGCTGCAGGACCGGCGAGGGGCGTCCGTCGTACTGCGCCGCGCCCATGACGACGATGGCCTCCGAGCGCGTGGCGTCGTCGCGCTGGGCCGTGAGCCAGACGTCGAGGAAGGTCGCGCCGAGGTACAGCACGACGACGCTCACGGCGATGCGGCGGGCGATCCGCCACGGGCTGAGGAAGCGCAACGGGCGCGTGAGCAGGCCGACGACGCCCACGTGTCACCCCAGGGCGGCCCGGGCCCGCTGGAGACGGTCCTGCACCGTCGCCCGGCCCATCAGCTCCATCGACTCGAACAGGGGAGGGCCGACGGTGCGGCCGGTGAGCGCCACCCGGACCGGGGCCTGCGCCTTCCCCAGCTTGAGCGACTGGCCGGCGCCGACCGACTCGACGAGGTCCTTCAGGGCCGCCGCCGTCCAGTCGGTGCGATCCAGGTCGGCGAGCACCCCGTCGAGCATCGCCACTGCCGGACCGGCCGCGTCGACCATGACCTTCTGCCACGCGGCGGCGTCCACGGGCGGCTCGACGAAGAAGAAGTCGACGGCGGCGGCGACCTCACCGAGGAGCCTGACGCGCTCCTGCACGAGCGGGGCGATGGCGGTCAGGTGCTCCAGGTCGGCGTCGGGCAGCGACCGCTGCACGAAGGGCAGGGCCCGGACGGCGAAGTCCGCCGGATCGAGCGACCGGAGGTGGTCGGCGTTGAACGCGGTGAGCTTCACCAGATCGAAGAAGGCGGGCGCCGAGCTGACCTCCTCGAGACGGAACTGCTCGATCATCTCGGGCAGCGACAGCCGCTCGCGGTCGCCGCGGGGCGTCCAACCCAGTTGGCAGAGGTAGGCCCGCAGCGCCTCGGGCGTGATCCCGAGCTCGCGGTACTCCTCCAGGGCGACCTTGTCACGGCGCTTGGAGAGCTTCTTGCGCTCGGCGTTGACGAGCACGGGGACGTGGGCGAACGCGGGCAGGTCCGTGTCGGGGGCGAGCGCCTGCCACAGCAGGATCGCCTTGGGGGTGTTGGGGAGGTGCTCCTCCCCGCGGATGACGAGGGTGACGCCCATGTCGATGTCGTCGACGACGTTGGCGAGCAGGAACACGGCCGAGCCGTCGGCCCGGGCGATCACGAGGTCCTCGAGGCCGACGTGGTCGAAGACGGGCTCGCCGCGGATGAGGTCGTGGACGGTGGTGCTGCCGGTGTCGGGGATGCGGAAGCGGGTCACCCGTCCGGGGCCGGGGGTCAGGCCGCGGTCGCGGCAATGCCCGTCGTAGCCCGCGTCGCGCCCCGAGGGGCCGAGGCGCTCCACGTTGCGGGCCACGACCTGGTCCCGGACGCAGTCGCAGGCGTAGGCGCGCCCGGCCGCCCGGAGCCCGGCGATGGCGCGGTCGTAGAGGGCGGTGCGCTCGCTCTGGCGGGCCTCGACGTCCCAGTCGAGGCCGAGCCAGCGCATGGCCGAGCGGATGCCCTCCACCCACTCCTCGCGGTTGCGCTCGGTGTCGGTGTCCTCGATGCGCAGGATGAACCGGCCACCGGTGCGGCGGGCGACCAGCCAGTTCCACAGGGCCGTGCGGGCCCCGCCGACGTGGAAGAACCCCGTGGGCGAGGGCGCGAACCGGAGCACGGGCGTGGGCATCGGGACCACGTTAGGGGCGCTCGGGACCCGCCGGTCGCGTTCCCAGCGTTCTCTGAGCTTCGGGTGGTGGGCTGTCGGGCATGTCCCGTGTGCTCACCCGCGCCGTCTCCGTGACGGCTGCTTCCGCCCTGTGCCTGGGAGCCGGCCTGCTCGCTGCTCCCGGTGCTTCCTCGGCCACCCCGACCACCAGAGCAGCAGCCAAGGCGGCCGCCGCACCGACGACCCGGCCGTCTGCGACAGGGGGTGCCAACTCCGGGGGTGCCAAGCCCGGCTCGGCTCCCGACCCCCGGACCGCTGCCTTCTGCACCCAGCTGCGGCTCTCCCAGCAGAGCATCGCCGCCATCGCCTCGACTGACACGAGCCGCTACGCCAAGGTCGCCAAGGAGTGGACCAAGCTCGAGGGCGCAGCTCCGACGTCGATCAAGGCCAAGGTCACGGCCATCCGCCAGGCCTATGAGAAGGCGGCCACACAGACCGCGGCCGTGGCCACCAAGACCCTCCAGTCCAGCGCCGCGGCGGCGGCCGCCGTCACGGACTTCGCAACCAGGAGCTGCCCGATGGCGGGCGGGCCCGGTGGGCCCGGTGGGCCCGGTGGACGAGGCCCCGGCGACGGCGACGGTCCCGGCGACGGCGACCGGGCCGCCCGGATGGCCGAGCTGCGCGACTGCCTGGCCAAGCAGGGCATCGAGCTGCCCGACCTCGGTGGCCGCCGTCGAGGCGGACAGGGCGGCGGACAGGGCGGCGGACAGGGCGGGCCGCCCCCGACGTTGGACCCCAAGGTCCAGAAGGCGCTCGAGTCCTGCGGGTTCGAGGGTGGACCCGGTGGACCCGGTGGACGAGGCGGCGGGGGTGGCGCGCTGGCCAACCCCGAGGTGATCGCCTGCCTGAAGAAGGCCGGCGTGACGGTCCCCTCGATCACCCCGGGTGAGCGCCCCCAGCTCGACCAGAAGACCCGGGAAGCGCTTCGGGACTGCCGCGAGTCGCTCGGCATCGGGCCGGGGGGCCGCGCCGACGGCCCCGGCGAGCCGACCACGACCCGCAAGCCCTGACCCGCTGAACCCGGCCCCTGAACCGGGGCGGCTGGGACCGGGGCGGCTGGGACCGGACCGCCGCCGGTCCGGGGCGAGGTCAGCCGCCGGTCAGCCGGCGCGGACCGGGGAGCCGACCGCCGGTACCGCCACCCCGTCGGGCAGCCGGAAGACGACACGCTGCCCGTCGGCTCCCGTGACCGTGACGGTGCGACCCTCGACGGCGCTGACCCGGCCCAGCTCGGTGGTCGAACCAGCCGGCGGCGGGGCATCGGAGGCTGGAGGAGCGCCGGAAGCCGGGAGCGCATCGGAGACCGGAGGGGCGTCGAAGCCGGGCAGGAGACCCGCCAGGGCCTGGTCGGTCGGCGCGCTCGTGGGTGGCGCCGCATCCGCAGGAGCGGACCCGTCGGCAGCCGCGGTCGTCTGGGTCCCGGTCATGGCCGTCGAGACCGTCGGGTCCGTCGCCGCAGCGCGGCCCGACCCTCGCGGTGTTCCCGCGGCCGACCCACCCGAACCGGCCTGGCCACCGCCGAATCCCCCGGCGGGACCGCCGAGGCCGGCAGCGCGCAGGAAGGCCGCAGGTCCGGTCTCCGGTGCACGATCACGCCCGATCCGGGCCCCGGCAGCGAAGCTGACTCCTGCGACCGTCAGCCCGAGCAGGACCCAGGCCGCTGCGACGGAGCGCCGACCGGCCCGGGTGATGGGTGCCGCCCAGTCGTCGTCACCATGGTCGAGCGGCGGCAGGGTCAGGCCGCGAATCCGGGTGGAGGGATCGGACGGGACGGGTTCGGACGGGACGGGATCGGACGAGACGGGGTCGTTCACGGGAAGCACCTCATGGCTCGGTCACTCATGGCTCGGTCACTCATGGCTCGGTCACTCATGGCTCGGTCACTCATGGCGCAGGGCGTCGATGGGCCGCATGGAGGCAGCCCGGTTGGCCGGGAAGATGCCGAAGAAGAGGCTCACGGCGATGGCGACGCCGAGGGCCAGCAGCACGCTGTCGTAGCGGACGACGGGCTGGGTCCCGACGATGCGGAACCGGCTTCCCACCACCCCCACGATCGAGCCGACCACGCCCCCCAGCCCGCCGAGCACCGTGGCCTCCAGCAGGAACTGGCGCAGGATGGCCTGCTTGGGGGCACCGACCGCCTTGCGGATGCCGATCTCGCGTGTCCGTTCGGTGACGGTGACGAGCATGATGTTCATGATCCCGATGCCGCCCACCAGCAGGGAGATGGCGGCCACCGCGCCGAGCAGCACGGTGAGGGTCCGGCTCGACTCGGTGCTCGACTGCAGCAGCGAGGCCTGGTTGAGGACCCGGAAGCCGGCCTGCCCGTTCGCCGTCAGGTGGCGACCGGTGAGGACCTCGGTGATGATCGCCTGGGCGTCGTCGGTGGTCTTGGGCGACCGGGCCTGCACCACGATCTGCTGCAGCGTGGTGCCGCCCTGGAGCGTGTCGCGCACCGCCGTCATGGGAGCGAAGGCGACGTTGTCCTGGTCCTGGGGCCCGTTGGACCCCTTGGCCTTCAGCACGCCGATGACCTCGAACTGGACGGCGTTGATGGCGACCTGGCGGCCCACCGGATCCTCGGCGTCGAAGAGGTTCGAGGCCAGCGTGGCCCCGACCACGACCACGCGTCGCCGGCTCTCCTCGTCGTCGGGGCCGAAGAACCGGCCGCCGGCGACCTTCCAGGCCCCCGCCTCGAGCTGCTCGACGGTGGTCCCCGAGAGTCGGTCGGGCGTGGCCGTGACCCCGTCGGCGGTGAAGGTCGCCCCGACCACGTTGACCACCGGCACCACGGCCTCGATGGCAGTGCGGTACTGCTCGTCCTGGAGGAGCTTCACGTCGGCCATGGTCAGCGGCGCGACCCGGTTGGCGGCCCCGCCGCGGCCGAATCCCCCGGCGAACACGGTGAGCGTGTTGGTGCCCAGGCTCTGGAACTGCCGGGCCACGGCGATCTGCGAGCCGTTGCCGACGGCGATCAGGATCACGACCGACGCCACCCCGATGAGCACACCGAGGACGGTGAGGAACGAGCGCATGGCGTTGGCGGTCACGCCCTTCCACGCCGTGGCCAGGCTCTCCCGCCAGGTCACGGCCGACCCTCCGGAGCCGATCCGGTCGCCGGGACGCGACGCTCGTCGGACACGATCGAGCCGTCGAGGAGGCGGATCGTGCGCTCGGCCCGGGCGGCGACGTCAGCCTCGTGGGTGATCATCACCACCGTGGCACCGTCCTCGTGGAGCTCGGCGAAGAGGTCGAGCACCTCGTGGGTCGACCGGGAGTCGAGGGCGCCGGTCGGCTCGTCGGCGAGCAGGAGCGACGGAGACGTCCCCAGGGCCCGGGCGATCGCCACCCGCTGCTGCTGGCCGCCCGACAGCTCGGAGGGCTGATGGTCCATGCGGTCGGCCAGCCCGACGCGGGCCAGCGCCGTCTCCGCCCGCTCCCGGCGCTCCCGGCCCCTGAGCCCGGCGTAGGAGAGCGGGAGCATGACGTTGTCGATGGCCGACATGCGCGGGATCAGGTTGAAGCTCTGGAACACGAACCCGATCTTGCGGTTGCGCGCCACGGCGAGTTGGTCGTCGTCGAGCCCCGACACGTCGATCCCGTCGAGGAGGTAGGTGCCCGAAGTCGGTGCGTCGAGACAGCCGACGATGTTCATGAGCGTGGACTTGCCCGAGCCCGAAGCGCCCATGACGGCGAGCAGCTCCCCGTGCCCCACGACGAGGTCGACGCTGCGCAGTGCGTGGACGACGACGTCGCCGGCCGAACCCATGCGGTAGCGCTTGGAGACGGCACGCAGCTCGATGACCGGATGTCCGGTCATCCCCGACCGCCTCCGCCGCCCCGACCGCCACCGCCGCCGAGACCACCGCCGCCGAGACCACCACCGACACCACCACCACCGACACCGCCGAGACCGCCGCCGGGCAGTCGGGCCGCCGTGGCCGTCGCCGAGGCCGTCACCGCCGGCAGCACGACGAGGTCGCCCTCCTCGAGCCCGGAGAGGATCTCGGTTCCGCTGTCACCACGCACCCCGACCTCGACGGCGACCCGCGACTGCTGGCCCGTGGCCGGGTCGAGTCGCAGGACCGACGCCCGGGCTCCGGTGCCGCGCACGGCCGCTGCCGGCACCACGAGGGCAGCGGAGGCCGATGCCACCGTCACCTGCACCTGGGCCGTCATCCCCTGCTTGACACCCGCCTCGGCGGCGCCCACCAACCCAATGGTCACCTCGTAGGAGACGACGTTCTGCGCCGTCGTGGCGGTCGGGCTGATCGACAGGACGGCTCCCTCGACGCTCACGCTGGTCAACGCGTCGAAGGTGACGGTGGCGCTCTGGCCGACCTGGAGCTTGGCCGCATTGGCCTCGCTGAAGGCGGCCGCCACGGTCAGCGTGCCGAGGTCGGTGATGGTGACGAAGGCGTTGCTGGCGTTGGCGTTGGCGTTGGCGTTGTTCCCCCCGCCCGTCGAGGCCGTGCCGCCAACCACCCCGTTGAGCGCCGTCACCGTGCCGTCCATGGGGGCCACCAGCGTGGTCTCGCGCAGCGTGCGCTCCGCCTTGTCGACGCCCACCCGGGCCTGCAGGACGGCAGCCACGGCGGAGGCCAGGTCGGCCTGCTTGGCCGGGGCCAGCTTCAGCTCGTTGCTGAGCATCGCCGCGGTGCGGGACAGCTGGGCCGACCGGAGCGACGCCTCGGCGTTCTGGAGCGACTGGCGGTCCTTGATGGTCCCGCTGCGCCGCGACGCCTGCGCGTTCTCCAGGGCGACCTCGGCCTGGCGAA
>JBIKWW010000475.1:0-2913 GCA_044356125.1 Acidimicrobiia bacterium | reverse complement strand
CACCCCGGTTCGGCCGGACCCGGCACGGGACGGCCCGGTTCGGCCAGAATCAGCCATGACCTACGCCGCCGGTCGTCGAGTGGTCGATGCCGACAGCCACCTGATGGAGTGGCCGACCTTCCTCACCGATCACGCTCCCGCCGCCGTGCGCGACGCGCTGCCCCCCATCAGCGGCGGCTCGGCCGGCCTGCGGGTGCAGGGGTCGGAGCGGGCCCCAGGAGAGCGGGAGGCGCTCCTCGCGCTCGGCGACGACCTCGTCCGCCGGGGTCCCAAGTGGTATCCGGCGCTCGGGGCGGTCGATCCGGCCGAACGGGCCCAGGCCCTCGACCTGCTCGGCTTCGAGCATCAGGTGGTCTTCTCGTCGTTGTGCGCGCCGCTGTTCTTCCTGCCCGACCCGGCCGTGCGGGCGGCCGGCTACGGCGCCCACAACCGGGCGATGGCCGGGTTCTGCGCCGCCGACCCCCGCCTGCTCGGCGTCGCCCTGGGTGAGCTCGACGACCGAGTCACGGCCCAACCGGTGCTCGAGGAGGCGCTCGACCAGGGCCTGCGGCTGGTGTGGATCCCGGCCCGGGCGCCGGGGGACCGGTCCCCCGGCCACCCCGACCACGACTGGTTCTGGGCGACGCTGGCCGAGCGGGGCGTCCCGTTCGTGCTGCACGTCGGAAGCGGCCCCCTCCCCATCGGCGCACCCTGGATGGACGACGGCCGCCCGCCCGGCGAGCAGATGGTCGGCGCCGAGATCATCGGATCGAAGGACATGACCGTCATCCACCACCCGGCCATGCGCTTCCTGTCGGTGCTCGTGCTCGACGGGCTCCTGGAGCGCTTCCCGGGCCTGCGCGGCGGCGCGATCGAGATGGGCGCCGGGTGGATGCCCGACCTGCTGCGCCGGCTCGACCACGCCGTCGACATCTGGAGCCGGTCCGAGCCGCGGCTGGGAACCTTCACCAGGCGCCCTTCCGAGCAGGCCGCCGAGCAACTGCGGGTCACGCCCTACCCGTTCGAGTCGGTCGCCGGGTTCATGGCCGAATCCGATCCCCGCCTCTACCTGTTCTCCAGCGACTACCCCCACGCCGAGGGCGGGCGGGACCCCATGGGTCGGTTCGACCGGGCCCTGGTGGGGACCAGTGAGGCCACCCGCTCGGCCTTCTACGCCACCAACGCGTCGGGCTGGCTGGGGCTCTGAGGTCGGCGCCCGGTGCCGATGCCCGGTGCCGATGCCCGGTGCCGATGCCCGGTCGGCTCGGGATCAGCGGACCTCGATGGTGCCGCGGGCTTCGGTCCGGTCCCCGGCCTCGGTGCGGATCGCCGCGTCGACCGTCCAGACGCCGCGGATGGGGATGTCGACGCCTCCGCCCACGAAGTGTCCGGGCCCGGCCCGGGTGACTGGGACCAGCAGGGGCCCGATGTCGCGCGTCGGGAGGCTCAGCTGCAGGCGCAGTGATGCCACGGCGACCGGTCGTCCGGTGGTGTCGAGGGTGTAGGCGTGGACGGTCGTGCGTCCGGCCCGGGCCGGGTCGACGACGACCTCCACCCGCAGCGCCCCGGCCCGGAGCTCGGCGGAGGCGGGCCGGGCCAGGGCGTCACGGGCGGGCACGGAGGCGACGAGCAGGGCGGTCACGGCCAGCACGGCGGCTCCGACGGCGAGCTCGCCGGCGACGGCCCGGCGCAGCATGGCGGGCTGCTCCCCGGGCTGTTCGGTGGTCCGGGTCCGGTCGGTGGTCCGGGCCCGGTCGGTGGTCCGGGCCCGGCGGACGGCAGCCCGGCTGAGGGCGGCGATGGCGATGGCGACGGCGAACAGCCCGACCTTGACGAGCAGGAGCCGGCCATAGGTCGTGCCGGTGAGCGCGGCACGTCCTCCGACCTGGCGGGCGGCCTGGGCGATGCCGGTGAGAGCGATGGTGGCGACGGCGATGGTGGCGAGCCGGGAGAAGCGGGCCAGCGCCGTGGCGGCATGCTCCCGCCACCAGCCCGACACCGCCACGAGACCTCCGAGCCACAGGGCGACGGCCCCGAGGTGGGCGACGTCGACGGCGCTCGCCAGGACCGTCCCTCGTCCGGTCCCGGCGTGGCCGGCCAGGGACACGGTCAGGATCAGGCCGATGCCGAGCAGGCCCAGTGCCACCAGAACGGGCGGTGCCGGAGTCGGGCGGCGCCCGGGTTCGGAGACCGGGCGGGTCAGAACCCACAGCAGCGGTGCGGCGAGGACCAGCAGTGTCAGGCGGGCAGCCGACATCCTCCCGAACCGGGTCCCGAGCACGTCGGCCACGAGGGCCCCGCGCAGCGCGTCGGCCAGCGGGCGGCCCGCCCCGGATGCACCCTGCAACCCCAGCCCGGCGACGGTCGTCACGGCGACGCCGGACCAGGCGACAGCGACCGTGGCCCGGGTCCGGGACAGCCGGTCCGGCCGCAGCCCGGCCGTGGTCGCCGGGACTCCGACGAGAACGGCGAGGGCGACGAACGCGAGGAACCGGTTCAGGCCGGACACGACGCCGACGGTGGTGTCGCCTCCGTCGGCGGCCACCAGGCGTTCGAGAAGACCCGGGTCGGGGGCGGCGGCACCGGCGCCGATCCGGAACGTGAAGGCGCCCCGGACCGGGTGCCCGTCGGCCGAGACTACGCGCCAGGTCACGACGTACCCGCCGCCGACGAGCCGGGGGAGGGTGGCGGTCAGGGCGGTGCGGTCGCCGTCGTGGCGGGCCCGGGGGATGGGGATCGTGCTCCCGGTGCCGTCGTAGAGGCGGATGATGGCGGTGTCGTCCTCGACGTCGCCACTGAAGCGCAGCGTCAGTGCGGCCGGCGCTTGCTCGACGACGGAGGCGGGGGCCGGGTCGGTGTCGATGAGCTCGGAGTGCGCTCCGGCGGCGGGGGTGGCGAGGAGGGTCGTCGCGCCGAGGGCGAGGGCGGTGCCGA
>JBIKWW010000082.1:0-10456 GCA_044356125.1 Acidimicrobiia bacterium | reverse complement strand
CAGGCGCTCCATCACCGCCGCCAGCTCGGCCAGGGACCGACCTGAGCGGGCCACGAGATCGGCGACCGCCAGCCCGGTGAGCACCCCGTCGCCGGTCGACGCGTGACGGGTGAGCAGCACATGGCCGGACTGCTCGCCCCCGAGGCTGAAGCGACCCGCCTCGAGTGCCTCGAGCACGTAGCGGTCGCCGACCTTCGTCTCCACCACCGACACGCCGTGCTCGGCCATGGCCAGCTTGAAGCCCAGGTTGGTCATCACGGTGACCACCACCGTGTCGCCGGCCAGACCGCCCCGGGCCCGCAGGTCGAGCGCCAGCATGGCCATGATCTGGTCGCCGTCGACCAGTTCGCCCCGGGCGTCGACGGCCAGGCAGCGGTCGGCGTCGCCGTCGAAGGCCAGGCCCAGATCGGCCCCGGCGGCCCGGACCGCTGCCTGCAGGGACTCCGGGTGGGTGGAGCCGCACGCCTGGTTGATGTTGGTTCCGTCGGGTGCGGCGTGGAGGACCTCGACGTCGGCACCGAGGGCTCCGAAGACCGTCGGCGCCACCGGACCGGCCGACCCGTTGGCACAGTCCACGACGATGCGCATCCCGTCCAGGCGACGGCCCTCGACCGACCCGACGAGGTGGGCGACGTAGCCGTCGAGCACCGTCGTGTCGACCCGTAGCGATCCGACGGCGGCCCCCACCGGGGCGTCGGGAGCGGTGGCCGGCGGACGGGCCAGGATCCCCGCCAGATCGGCCTCCACACGGCGCTCCACCTCGTCGGGGAGCTTGCGACCACCCGGGGCGAAGAGCTTGATGCCGTTGTCGGCGAAGGGGTTGTGGCTGGCCGACACCATGGCGCCCGCCGCCCCCGAGCGCGCCGCCGCCCAGGCCACCGCCGGGGTCGGCACCACACCGAGCGTGACGGCCTCGGCACCTTCGGCCATGGCGCCGGCGGCGAAGGCGGACACCAGCAGCGGGCCCGAACGACGCGTGTCGGTGCCGATGTGGACGGTGCCCGCCCCGAAGGCACGCACGGTGGCGCGGCCCAGTGCCAGGGCCAGCTCCGGGGTCAGTTCGGCGTTGGCGACGCCCCGGACACCGTCGGTCCCGAAGGAGGGCAGGCTCGCCACGAGCCGCCCGTCAGCGCTTGGAGTACTGCGGAGCCTTCCGGGCCTTCTTGAGGCCGTACTTCTTGGACTCCTTCTCACGGGCGTCACGCGTGAGCAGCCCGGCCTTCTTCAGCGGGGGACGCAGTTCGGGGTCGACCTCGCACAGCGCCCGGGCGATGCCCATGCGGATGGCACCGGCCTGACCGGCGATGCCACCACCGTTCATGGTGACGCTGATGTCGTAGCGCTCCTGCTGCTCGGTGACCCGCAGGGCCTCGACGGCGGTGTTGCGCAGCACGTCGGTGGGGAGGTAGTCGGTCAGGGAGCGGCCGTTGATGACGACCGTGCCCGTCCCGGGCCGGATGCAGACACGGGCGATGGCGCGCTTGCGGCGGCCGGTGGTCTGGGCGAGCGGCTTGGACACGGGTGCTCCTGGAACGGGCGGGACGTCGGACTGGCGGGTGCTGGCGGGCGCTCAGGCGCGCTTGGCGTCGGGCAGGGCGAGGGTGACGGGCTTCTGGGCGCCGTGGGGGTGCTCGGGACCGGCGTACACCTTCAGCTTGCGCAGCTGCTGGCGGCCCAGCGAGTTCTTGGGCAGCATCCCCTTGACAGCCTCACGGATCACGGCCTCGGGCTTGGTGGCGATGCGCTCGGCGATCGACGCCGTCTTCATGCCGCCCGGGTATCCGGAGTAGTGGTGGAAGAAGGTCCGCTGGGCCTTGTTCGGCTCCATGTAGACCTTGTCGGCGTTGATCACGATGACGTGGTCGCCCGTGTCGAGGTGGGTGGCGAAGATCACCTTGTGCTTGCCACGCAGGCGGCGGGCCACCTCGGTGGCGAGCCGGCCGAGGGTGAGCCCGTCGGCATCGACGACGAACCACGAACGCTGGATGTCGGACGGCTTGGGCGAGAACGTGCGCACGGCGAGACCCCGGGTGACGAAACGGCAGACGCCCCCCGACGGGGGGCCCGGAAAGGCTAGACGATTCCCGGCACCCTCCGGACCGCCGCCCGGGAGGCATGATCACCGGATGCGGGTGATCGTGACCGGGGCGGGCATCGGGGGGCTGGTCGCGGCCATCGCCCTGCACGAGCGGGGTGTGGACGTCGAGGTGCACGAGGCCGTCGCCGAGGTCCGGCCCCTCGGGGTGGGGATCAACATCCTGCCCCACGCCATGGGCGTGCTCGACGGCCTGGGCCTCATGGAGCGGGTCCTCGCCCTCGGGGTGGCGACCGCCGAGCTGTGCTTCTTCAACCGCCACGGCCAGCTCATCTGGCGCGAACCGAGGGGCCTGGCCGCCGGCTACCCGGTCCCCCAGCTGTCGGTGCACCGCGGTCGGCTCCAGCTCGAGCTCCTCGCCGCCGCCCGGGAGCGTCTCGGCCCCGACGCCGTCCGGGCCGGCTCGGCCGTCGTCGCCGTCGAGCCGGGGGACGGGCGGACCCGACCGGCAGCCCTCCTCGAGGACCGCACGACGGGCACCCGGACCCGGGTCGAAGCCGACGCCGTGGTCGCCGCCGATGGGATCCACTCGGCGGTCCGGCGCCAGTTCGTGCCCGACGAGGGCCTGCCCCGGTGGTCGGGCAACCTGCTGTGGCGGGCCACGACCGTGGTCGAGCGGCCCTTCCTCACCGGCCGGTCGATGTTCATGGCCGGACACCGTCCCCACAAGTTCGTGGCCTACCCCATCACCGGTCCCGACGCCGAGGGCCGCCAGGTCGTCAACTGGATCGCCGAGCTCGACCGCCGGGACGAGGGCCTGGCCGGACGGGAGGACTGGAACCGGCGGGTCGACGCCGAGCGCTTCGCCGACCGCTTCGCCGACTGGCGCTTCGACTGGCTGGACATCCCTGCACTGATCGCCGGGGCGGCCGAGATCTTCGAGTTCCCGATGGTGGACCGGGACCCGCTGACGGCCTGGACCAGGGGCCGGGTGACGCTCCTCGGCGACGCCGCCCATCCCATGTACCCGATCGGATCGAACGGGGCGTCGCAGGCGATCCTCGACGCCCGGGCCCTGGCCGACCGGCTCGGCGGGGTGCCGGCCGACGGCTCCGGCACCCACGTCGAGGCCGCCCTGCGCGCCTACGACGACGAGCGCCGCCCGGCGACGGCCCGCATCGTGGAGAGCAACCGCCGTCACGGCCCCGAGCGGGTCATGGACCTGGCCGAGGAGCGGGCTCCCGGCGGGTTCGCCCAGGTCGGGGACGTGTTCGCCCCGGGCGAGCTCGAGGGCATCAGCGCCCAGTACAAGCAGGTCGCCGGGTTCACCGTCCCCGGCCGCTGAAGGCGGCCGGGGAACACCACCGGGCAGGGAACACCACCGGGCCGGGAACACCAGAAACGGGGCGCGTGTGCGGTTGTGGAGGCCGCGTGTGCAATTCGGGAGACGACCCGGCGCAGCACCCACCGAAACGGCACTCTCCGTGTCGAACGATCCGTTTGGGACACCCGGATCGCCACGCCACGTGAACCCTCGGGACCGTGATCCTCCAGGAACGCGCACGGGGCCTCTGGGACCGCACACGCGCCCCGGGCGATGCCGGCCCGGCGGGAGCCGACCGCCGGGGATCAGCAGGCCGACAGGCCCCGCTGCAGGACCGTGACCCGGGAGAACAACTCGTCGCGCTCGATGTAGCAGCTCTGCAGATGGCGGTGCCCCTGCCCGGAGAAGCCGGTGCGGCCGTGCAGGACCCGACGGTTGTCCACGAGGTACAGATCGCCCGCCCCGAGGCGGATGTCGAGCCGGAAGCGCGGGCTCTCCCGCAGCCGACCGAAGGCGCGGTAGGCGGCGTAGTACGGCGCCATCAGGTCGGGGTCGATGAGGAACGGTGTGGCGGAGTGGTTGGAGAAGCGCACGGCCCGCAGGGCCCCGTCGGGATGGAGCTCGATGACGGGCCCGTGGTGCTCGAGCTCGGCGGTGTCGTCGCGGAAGTGGAAGTGCAGCATCACCTGCGTGAGCAGCTCGAACTGGTCGGGCCGGGTGGCGCGGAGCTCCTCGGCCACGGCGAAGCCGTCCACCAGGGTGGAGTCGCCCCCCTCGGCCTCGTTGCGGAGGAAGTGCTGGAGCTGCACCGTCGGAGCCGGATCCCGGTAGCCCTCGTCGGTGTGGGTGACGAGGGGGAGGTTGGTGTAGGCGACGGAGTTGGCATCGGGGATCGACACGACGTCGAACACCCGTCCCCAGCTCGTGGTTCGGACCTCGCCGAGCAGTTCGCCGACCTCGAGCACGGTGCCGGGGATGCAGGGCACCTCGTGGAGGATGCCGACGCCGAGCCCGCCGAAGGCCGTGACGAAGCGGCAGCGCTCGGCCGGGTCGTCGCGCAGCTCGGGCCACGAGGCCTCGGGCAGCTCGGCCCGGATGGAGGTGGCGTCCCAGAGCCGCACCCGGGGGCGATGGACGCGGGCCCCGCGGCCGTAGTCGTGGGCGCGCAGCCAGACCGGATCGAACGTGCTCACGTGGCCGTCGTGGGCCCAGGTGACGCTCAGCCCGCCCTCGAGCGTCACGGTGAGGGCGGCGGGGTGCACGTCGTCGGGGATGGCCGAGGTCTCCGCCACCCGGTGGCCGGTGGTGGCGTGACGGAGCTGGGGGCAGTTGTCGCGCAGCCACAGGTTGAGGAAGCGGCTCGTCGTCGAGTCGGACCAGCCGATGACGACCTCCGGCCCCTCGATCCGGGCCTGATCGACCCGGGCGTCGGTCCGGGGGTCGGTCCGGGGGTCAGCGGGCATGGTCGGGCTCCTCTTCGTCGAGCACCCGGCGCAGCGCGTCGAGGTGCAGCGAGGCGATCTCGGGGTACTCCAGCCACTGCTTGCAGGCCAGCGACGCCGTCTCGTCGTCGATCAGGGCCAGCGGCCGCCCGGTCGACATGGCCAGCACCTGGTTCCGGGCGGCCCGCTCCAGGTAGTAGAGCTCGTCGAAGGCCTCGGCGACCGTGGGGCCGACGACGATCACCCCGTGGTTGCCGAGGAACAGCACGCTGTGCTCGTCGCCCAGCAGCCGGGCGACACGCTCGCCCTCGCTGTCGTCGAGGGCCATGCCGGCGTAGTGGCGGTCGTAGGCGACACGGCCGAAGAACCGGCAGGCGTTCTGGTCGAGCATCAGCAGCTCGAAGTCGGCCAGGCAGGCCAGGGCCGTGGCGTAGGGCATGTGGGTGTGCAGGATGCAGCGCGCCCGGGGAACGTGACGGTGCAGGTGCGCATGGAGGTACCAGGCCGTCGGGTCGGCATCGGGGTGGGCCTGGTCGGTGCCGATGTCGGCAGCGTCGAGCAGGAGCAGCTCCCCGGCGCGCAGCTTCGACCAGATCCGGCCCCGGGGGTTCAGCAGGAAGCGGCCGCCGTCGTCGGACACGGCCACGCTGAAGTGGTTGGCGACCGCCTCGTGGAGGTCGAGGCGGGCGGCCCATCGGAACGCGACGGTCAGGTCGCGGCGGAGCTCGGCTTCGGTCGGCACGGCGCCGAGTGTTCCAGATCGACGGGTCGGGGTCGTCACCGGGGCGCGACGCGCACCGGGATCCCCGTCATGTGGGCCTGGCTGGAGAGCGGCTCGTAGCTGCCCGGGCCGGTGGGCAGGAGCGCGTTGGGATTGGCGCCCGGGTTCGCGTGGGCGACGCGCAGCCGGGGGCTCGCACCATGCCCCCAGCCGTGCACCATCGAGACCACGCCGGGCATGAGATCGGGGTCGATCCCGACCTCCGCCTCGATGGCGCCGTGGCTGCTCGACACGCTCACGACGTCACCGTCGCGCAGGCCGAGCGCGGCGGCGTCGTCGGGGTGGACGGACAGCGGGTTGGTGGTGCGCCCGCCCCGCTTCATGCGCTCGAGGTTGGCGAACCACGAGTTGTGCATCCACGGGTCACGGCGGTGGATCAGCAGCAGGTCGCCGGCGGCACGGTCGCGCCGGCGGGCGTCGGCCTCGTCGAAGAGCTCGTGGCTGCGGGTCAGGGCGGCGCCGAACACCGGCGGGCAGCAGTCGACCAGCCCGTCGGTGGTCTGCACCTGGGTCTCGTAGAAGGTGCCCGGCAGCGGCGGCGGCAGCACCCTCGGTCGGTGGTCGGCCTGGAGGTCGGCCAGGTCGACACCGCTCCCCTTGGCCACCATGTGGCGCCACTTGGCCCACGGGTCGGGCCGCTCGTCGTCGAGGATCGACGGACGGCCGAGGGCCTGCAGCAGCCGGTGGGCGATCCACCACTCGGGCCGCTGGAGACCGTCGGGCTCCACCACCGCCGGCGTGTACTGCACGAACGGCCGGGCGCTGGTGCCGATGTTGACGATGTTGAGGTCGTCCCGTTCGTACATGTCGGTCGAGGGCAGGAGCACGTGGGCCAGCTCGGAGGTGGCGCTGGGATAGATGTCGACCACGACCAGCAGTTCGAGCTGCTCGAAGGCCTTGCGGAGCCGGTCCTCCCCGGCGATGGACAGCAGCGGGTTGCCGGCGACGACGACGAGGGCCCGGACGGGGCGGTCGGCGTCGAGGATGGCCTGCGACAGCATCGTTCCGGGCATTGGACCGCGACGCAACGGGCCGAACTCGGTCTCGACGTAGTTCTGCTCGGCCACGGCGGCGCCCGAGCGGGCGTTGGGGTAGAAGCCGTCGCTCTTGAGGTTGCCGCCCTCGGCGTCGAGCCGCCCGGTCACGAAGGAGAGCATGTGGACGAGCCAGTAGGCGAGCGTGCCCTGGCGGCCCATGTTGATGCCCGTCGACGCGTGGACCGAGGCCCGGGGGGTGGACACCCAGGCCGCCGCCAGATCCCGGATCGTCGCCGCCGGCACACCCGTGACACCCTCGACCTTCTCGGCCGGATACGCACTGATGTATGCACGCAGATCATCAAGGTGCTTACCGTGTCTGGCGACGACCCGCTCGTCGAAGCCGCCGAGGCGGTCGATCTCGTGGAGCAGGGCGGCCAGGAACCACACGTCGGTGTCGGGCCGGATCAGGACCGTGTCGCCGATCCCCTGCTCGGGGGACTCGATGCGGCGCGGGTTGACGAACACGATGCGCGCCCCTCGGGCCGACGCCCGGCGCAGCTCGCCGAGGACGTTGGGTGCCGACCAGAAGCTGGCCTGCGAAGCCCTCGGGTTCTCGCCGATGATCAGGCAGAGGTCCGTGCTCGTCAGGTCGGGGATGGGATGCACGGTGCTCGTGCCGAAGACCGCCTCGCTGGCCGCGAACTTGTTGGCGCAGTCCTGGGTGCCGGAGGAGAACGTGCGCCGCACCCCGAGGGTGCGCAGCATGGTGCCGACGTGCAGCGAGCCGAGGGCGTTGAAGGCCGAGGGGTTGCCCACGTAGGAGGCGACGGCGTCGATGCCGTGGGTGTCGATGACCGCCTGCAGACGCCGGGCCGCCTCGCCGATGGCGTCGTCCCATCCCACCGCGCGCCACGATCCATCGGCCCCGCGCAGCATGGGCGACCGCAGGCGGTCCGGGTCGCGGTGGATGTCGATCGAGGCCAGGCCCTTGTGGCACGCGAAGCCCTGGGTCACGGGATGCTCACGATCGGGCCGCAGCTTCACCAGACGGCCTGCCTCCACCCGGGCCACCAGCCCGCAGCTGGGCTCGCAGATCCGGCAGAAGGTCCGGACCTCGTGTCCGTCGGACGAGGCCGGAGCGGGCTCGGCACCGGGCTCGGCAGCGGGCTCGGCACCCGGCTGGACGGCGGACTCAGCGGACGGGACGGCGGGAGTCGGCGACACGCCGGGACGGTATCCGCGCCGGGCCGTCGGCGGCGAGCCTGCGGCGGGCCGAAGCGGAGCGGGAACCTGCGATGGCCCATGATGGGACCGATGAAGGTACGCATCGGAGTGGCCGTGGGCCGGGGACTGACGTCGCCCGAGGAGCTGGGGCCGGTCGTCGACTCGCTCGACGCGCTCGGGTTCGACTCGCTGTGGATCCCCGAGACGTTCCTCGCCGGGACGCTCGACCCGATCGTCGGCCTCGGCTACGCCGCGGCGCGGGTCCGGCGCCTCAAGCTCGGCGCCCACCTCGTCACCCCCGGCCGCAACACCTACTCCCTGGCCAAGTCCCTCGCCCAGCTCGACCGGCTGTCGGGCGGTCGGCTCCTGATCACGGCCGTGGCCGGGCTGAACGACGACCGCGAGCGGCGGGCCCAGGGCATGCCCACCGGTGACCGCACCGCCTGCTTCGACACGCAGATCCCGATGCTGCGGGCGTGGTGGGCGGGCGAGGAGGTCGACGGGCTCGTCCTCGACACCCGACCCCGACAGGACCCACTCGAGCTCTGGCTCGGCGGTCAGGCCCCCAAGGCCCTGGAGCGGATCGGCCGCCTCGCCGACGGCTGGCTGCCGGGGGCGATCAGCGTGGCCGAGGCCGTGGCCGGCCGACGCGTCATCGAGGAGGCTGCCGACCGCCACGGACGGGCCATCTCGCCCGAGCACTACGGCATCAACCTCGTCTACACGCTGGGCCCCGAGGCCCTCCCCATGCCCGCCCTGCCCCGCGGCAGCGGAGACCCGGCGGAGGTGACCGCCGTGGGACGCGACGCCCTGCGGGCCCTCATCGGCCGATGGGTCGACGCCGGGTTCTCCAAGATCGTCGTGCGGCCCATGGCCCCGCCAGCCTCATGGCCCGACGAGCTCGCCGGCCTCGCCGAGGCCATCAGCGGCCTGCAGACCTGAACGGCCCAGTCGGGTCAGCGGCCCTTCCAGTTCGGCGGACGCTTCTCGGCGAAGGCCTTGGGGCCTTCGACGAAGTCCTCGCTGCGGACGAGGTCCTTCACCGACTCGTAGCCCATCTCCATCGACTCCTGCAGGGAGGCGACCGACAGGCTGCGGTACACGACGTCCTTGCTGGCCCGGATCGACAGCGGCGAGCAGGCGAGGATCTGCTGGGCCCAGCCGTGGGCCCGCTCCATCAGCTGATCGTGGGGAACGACCTCGTTGACGAAGCCGAGCTCGTAGCCCTCCTGGGCGCTCACGTGGCGGCCGGTCAGGATCATGCCGAGGGCCCGCTTGGGGCCGATGGCGCGGGGCAGGCGCTGCAGACCGCCGGCCAGGGCGGCGAGGCCCACCTTGGGCTCGGGGAGGGCGAAGCGGGCCTGATCCGAGGCGATGATCAGGTCGCAGGCCAGGGCGATCTCGAAGCCGCCACCCATGGCCACACCGTTGACGGCGGCGATGACCGGCTTGGTCAGATCGAAGCGGGAGGTGAGGCCACCGAAGCCCCGCGGGGTCGCCACCCGTTCACCGCCCTCGGCCTGCCAGCGCAGGTCGTTGCCGGCGCTGAAGCCGCGGCCGGCCCCGGTCAGGATCGCCACCCACAGGTCGTCGTCGGCGGCGAAGTCGTCGAACACCCGGCCGAGCTCGGCGTTGGCCGCCGGATGCAGGGCGTTGAGCCGGTCGGGCCGGTTCATGGTGACCGTCAGGATGTGGTCGGACTTGTCGACCAGGCAGAACTCGAGTGCCATCGTTCCTCCTCAGGCGGGGACGCCCACTGTGGTCGGCCCGCGGCCCGTCGTGCAAAGACGGCGGTGCGGTCGGCCGGGGCTCAGGTCAGCCGGGCGGGGAAGCCCGGGGCCCGGAGGTCGGTTCCCAGCGCGTCCTCGAGGAGCTTGACGACCTGCGTGGACCACGCCCCGCCGCCGTACTGCTGGCGGGCCCGGATGAAGGTCTGCTCGGTCATCGAGGCGAGATCGAGGGGGACGCCCAGCTCCTTGCCGAACTGGGTGGCGAAGCCGAGGTCCTTGCAGGCGAGGTCCATCGTGAAGGCGATGTCGTAGCTGCCGTTCAGCACGAGCTGGCTCTCCGTCTCGTGCACGAAGCTGTTGCCCGAGCTGTTGCGGATCGCCTCGAAGGCCATCGCCAGGTCGAGGCCGCCGCGCTTGGCGAGCATCAGGGCCTCGCCGGCCGCCACCAGGTGGATGAAGGCCAGCATGTTCGTGATCACCTTGATGAGCGCCGCGGCACCGAGCGGGCCCATGTGCAGCACGGGCTCGCCGATCGCTTCGAGCAGGTGCCGGTAGCGCGCCACGAGGTCGTCGGGACCGCCGACCAGCACCGTGATCTCCCCGGCCGCCGCTTTGTGGACGCCGCCGGTCACGGGGGCCTCGAGGGCGTCCACACCGGCGGCCGTGCACAGCGCACCCAGACGCAGGGTCTCGGAGCGGTCGTTGGTGGAGTTGTCGATCCAGGTCGCCGGCCCGGGGCGCCGGGCGAACCCCTCCAGCAGGCCGCCCGGACCGGTGACCACGGCGTCGACGGCCCGCGGTGAGGGCAGGCAGGTCAGCACCACCTCCGAGGCCTCGGCCACCTCCGCCGCCGATCCCGCCCACCGGGCCCCCCGCTCCAGGAGCGGACCGGCGAGGCTGCGGTCGAGGTCGAACACGGTGAGCTCGTGGCCGGCCCGGG
>JBIKWW010000538.1:0-2917 GCA_044356125.1 Acidimicrobiia bacterium | reverse complement strand
AAATGAAAATGGTGATTCCTACAGTTTTATCGGAAGAGGAAGTGGTTAAGCTTATCAAAAGCGCTCATGAGTTATTAGACAAGTTGATCATAGAGTTTTTGTACGCGACAGGGATAAGGGTTTCTGAGCTTTGCTGTTTAAATTTATTTGATGTTGATGAGAGGGTCTTACGAGTAAAGGGAAAGGGTGGTAAGGAGAGAGTTGTCCCAATTGCAGAAAGAACAACTTATTTATTAGACCTTTACTTATTAGAAAGAAAAGAGAAAGCAAAAGAAAATCCTCCTCTTTTTATCACAAGACTAGGTAAAAGAATTCACAGACAATTTGTTTGGGGTGTTGTAAAAGACTCGGCTCACAAAGCAGGCATTCAAAAAAATGTCTCTCCGCATACCTTAAGACACTCTTACGCAACGCATCTTTTAGAAAATGGAGCAGATCTTAGAGTCATTCAAGAGCTTTTAGGGCACGCAAGTATTAGCACAACAGATAGATATACTCATATTTCAAATAAGCATATCAAAGAGGCGTTTCATAAATTCCACCCAAGAGGAAGTGATGATCATACTTCCTGAGTCAGATGAAGAATTGCTTTTAGAGTGCAGAGTAGATGCGTTCAAAGCAAGTGGTCCTGGTGGGCAACATGTAAATGCTACAAACAGCGCAGTTCGTTTGACTCACATTCCAACGGGAATTGTAGTTACTAGTCAAAAAGAGCGGAGTCAATTGTTAAATAAGATTGAGTGCTTACAAAAACTTCGAGAGGCTGTTAAGAAATTAAACTATAGAAAGCCAAAAAGAAAATCTACTCGGATGCCGAGATCAGTCAAGTCAAAAAACGCAATAAAAAAGAAGCAAGCATCAATCAAGAAAACAAATCGCCAAAAACCTAAAGACGATTAAATGGGGGTCAGGCGTTGGTTTGTTGGGTTTGAGCTAAGAAAGCAAGTTGGGGTCAGGCGTTGGTTTGTTGGGATATTGGATTTGAGTTAAGCAATGCGAGCAAACCAACGCCTGACCCCAATTCCAATTTTTAGAGGGCTGCGATTTTTTTAAGAATGATATCTCGTGTGAGCTGAGGAGTTGCTTTCCCTTTGCACTCTTTCATCACTTGACCGATCAGGTATTGAAGAGCTTTGTCTCTGCCGTTTTTGTAGTCAGTGATCGAGGATTCGTTCACTGCAAGAATCTTATCGACGATTGCTTCAATGAGAGAGGTGTCTGTAAGTGGTTGATAATCCGGGTTTTCTTTCACAATCAATGTGGGGGATTTTCCAGGTGTTAAAAGCATGTCACTTGCGACAGATTTTGCAATCCTTCCTGTGATAGTTCCTTCTTCAACAAGATTTGCAAGTTCTGCGATTTGCTTTGTATCAATGCCAATTTCTTTCAGAGTTTTTCCGCTTTCTTTAATGAGTCCAATAAATTCTACTGTAAGCAAGTTGCAAAATGATTTGGGGTTTTTGGCAATTTTCAATCCCTCTTCAAAATCTTTGCAAAGAGACTTGTCGTTTACTAAAAGATCTGCTGAATAATGGCTAAGCCCTAAAACATCAACATACCTCTTGAACTTAGCTCTAGGAAGCTCAGGAAGTTCTTCTTTTAAATCTTCGACAAATTTTTTTGTTAAAACAAGAGGGGGAAGGTCAGGTTCTGGGAAATATCTGTAGTCGTCAGCGCTCTCTTTTGTGCGCATGAGAATGGTCTTTCTTTTCTCTAAGTCGAAACGGTATGTACCGCTAATGAGTTTTTTTCCAGGGTTGTTTTCGTAAAATTCGATCTGTCTTAGAATTTCAGACTCAATAGCAAGCTCCATATTGAAAAAGGAGTTCATGTTTTTGATTTCAGTTTTAGTTCTAAGGCCTGTTTCTCCTTTTTTTCGGACAGAGATGTTTGCATCCATTCTGAAATGACCTTCTTGCATATTGCACTCTGAAGAGTCGATGTATTCCATAATAGCTTTTATTGCCTGACCGTATGCCGATGCATCTTTTGCAGAGTGCATGCAAGGCTCTGATACAATTTCAAGTAAAGGCGCTCCGCTTCGATTAAAATCAACGCCGGTAAAATCTGGAAAGTGAATCAATTTTCCTGCATCGTTTTCTAGATGTGCGTGGTGGATGCAAAAGATTTTGGTATGCCCTTCAACTTCTGTAGTGATTTCTCCGCCTAAGATAATCGGCTTATAAAACTGCGTGATCTGAAAATTTAAAGGGCAGTCGGGATAGAAATAAGATTTTCTATCAAAAAGGCTACACAAATTGATTTCAGAACTAACTGCAAGCCCGAACGAGACTGCTTTTTTTACAGCTTCTTTATTAATAACAGGCAAAGCACCAGGCTGACCTGTATTGAGGAAGTCGAGATTGACGTTTGGTTCATCCCCAAATTGATTAGGAGCTGGACCAAACATGAGCGATCTTGTATTAAGCTGAACATGTATCTCAAGTCCAATTACAGGCTCGTACTCTTCGTAATGACTCATGAGACCTCCTTATCAAATAAGGGGGGGTGTTTTTGATGAAAGTTTGTTGCTTTTGAAAAATGATGTGCAAATCTGAGAACTCTCGAATCTTTTAAAAGGGGGCCTTGAAGTTGCATGCCTACGGGAAGATTTTCTTTAGAAAAACCGATTGGAAGAGTGAGCGCGGGAACTCCCGCAAGATTTGCAGAAATGGTGTAAATATCTTGCATATACATTTTTAAAGGGTCTTGAATAGATCCAAGCTTAAATGAGGTGGTTGGTGTTGCAGGAAGTGCTATCATATCACAGCTTTCAAAAGCATTTTTATAATCGCGAATAATCAGAGTTCTTACTTTTTGCGCTTTTTTGTAATACGCATCTTGATAGCCTGCAGACAATACATAAGTACCAAGGAGAATGCGCTGTTTCACTTCGGGTCCAAAGCCAAGACCTCTT
>JBIKWW010000474.1:0-2927 GCA_044356125.1 Acidimicrobiia bacterium | reverse complement strand
TGGCCGCCACCAGCTCGATCCCCCGCCAGCGGTCGAGGGGGGCGAGCGCCTCGAGGAACCCCAGCCCGCCGTCGGTGGTGGCCGAGCCGCCCAGGGTGACGATGACGCGGGTGGCCCCGGCGGCGACCGCGTCGCGCACGAGCTCGCCGGTTCCGGCCGTCGACGCCTCCAGCGGGTCGTTGCCCGCCGCCCCGCCCACCAGCGCGAGCCCCGAGGCCCGGGCCATCTCGATGAACGCCGTACGGCCTCGCAGGAGGTAGTCGGCCTCGATCGGGCGGCCGAGCGGATCGCGGACCGTCGCCCGCACCAGACGGCCACCGTTGGCGGCCAGGGCGTCGAGCGTCCCCTCGCCCCCATCGGCCAGGGGCACGAGGTCGGCCGCCGCACCCGACCGGGCCGCTCCGGCGGCGATGGCCCGGGCCGCGCCCAGGGCGTCGAGCGTTCCCCGAAGCTTGTCCGGAGCGGCGACGACGCGACGAGCGGTCACGACGCCGACCGGGGACTGGACCGGTTGATCAGGCCGGGCCGACGGTGACGGCGGTCGCCGCCCCCGTGTCCACCGCCGTCGCTCCCGATGCCGTCGCTCCGGCATCGGCTGCCGTGGCCGCGCCCGCCGTTGCGCCCGCCGTTGCGCCCGCCGACGTGGTCGCCGCCTGCTGGTTGCGGAACTTCTCGGCCAGGTCGGCGCCGACGATCAGCACCACCTGGGCACGGGCGGCCTCGGTCGCCGCCACCGGCACCGTGTCGTCCAGGGGCAGCATCGTGAGGCTGGTCCCGAGGCGGGTGTTGAGATCGGCGACGACGTCGTCGAACCCGGGGCGGGCGAAGATCGCCGACGGCTGCGGCTTGGTCTTCGCGTCGATGGGCTCGAGCACGTTGTAAGTGGGGATCAGGAAGCTCTGGAGGCGCCGGGCGGCGCCGTTGACCGTCGAGCCGTTGGCCACCAGCACGGCGACGGTCTTGAAGTCGCGGGTGGGCAGCGTGGTCGTGACCAGTTCCGTGACCGGGACGCTCAGCGGCACGGTCGTGTCCGGGGCAGCGACGGGGGACCCCGCGGAGGGGCCGTCGTCGTCGGCCCAGATCAGCAGGATGCCGATCAGCACGGCGGCGAGCAGGATCAGACCGCCACGCATCGCCGGCGCGATCGCCGAGTTGCGCGGTGCTGGTTCCATGGGTTGGCGGCGTGGGGAAGCCATCGGGACACCTCCGGCCCGGCATGCTACCGATGCCTGCCGGGGTCACCGGGGACCGGACGCCCGGTACCCTGTCCCGGGCGGCGCCCACCCCGCCGGGTTAGCTCAGTGGCAGAGCAGCCGCCTTGTAAGCGGCAGGTCGTCGGTTCGACCCCGACACCCGGCTCCCGGACACCACGGAACGGCTCGGCGCCGGCGCGTGCGCAGCGGGTTCCACCGGATGCTGCCGGAGCCAGTCGGGTACCGTCGGGCCATGACGACCTCCCACGGGCGGCTCGCCGGCAAGCGGGTGCTGGTGACCTCGGCGCAGACCTACATGGGCCCTGCCGTCGTCGAGCTCTTCTCGCGGGAGGGGGCGGTGGTCATCGCCGACGACGACCCGCTCACCGATCCCGATGCCCCGGCGGCACTGGTGGAGCGCGCCGGCGCCCTGGACGTCGTCGTCGCCAACCTCGATCTCCCCGCCTACGGGGCCGGGACCGTCGAGATCACGGACGAGGGCTGGCTCGCCGGGTTCGACGCCATGGTCCACCCGCTCATGCGTCTCGTGCGCGCCGCGGCCCCGGCGATGATCGCCCGGAGGTCAGGGGCGATCGTGGCCGTCACGTCGTCGTCGCCGCTGCGACGCATGTCGCCCCACGCCATCTCCTACGTGGCCGCCCGGGCCGCCCAGAACGCGTACGTGCGCTCCGCCGGTCACGAGCTGGCCCGTCACAACGTTCGCTGCAATGCGGTGGCCCAGAACTTCGTGGCCAACGACACCTACTACCCGCCCTCGGTGCTGGCCAACCCGCGCTTCCAGGAGCGGCTCGAGCGTGAGGTGCCCGCCCGGCGCATCGGACGGCCCGAGGAGACGGCCGAGCTGGTGCTGTTCCTCGCCTCGGACCACTCGACGTTCGTCTTCGGCCAGGTCATCAGCCACGACGGCGGGTGGTCCTGACACGTCGTCGCGACGGGGAGCAACCTCGGCTCCCGGGCGTCGGTCCGGTCAGGCCCGGTGACGCCCCAGCTCGACCATGGCGATGGCGCCCGCGACCGCCGCGTTGAGCGAAGCCAGCGCCCCCCGCGACGGGATCGACACGAGCACGTCGCAGCGCTCCCGAACGAGGCGGGAGAGGCCCTCGCCCTCCGCCCCGACGACGACCACCACCGGATCAGAAGCCAGGTGGGCCATGTCGTAGACGGTCTGGGGCGCGTCGGCGTCGAGGCCCAGGATCCAGGCCCCGGACCGCTTCACCTGGAGGAACCACGACGGCAGGCCGGGAACGAGGGCCATCGGCATGCGCTCGATCGCACCGGCGGCAGCCTTGGCGACCGTCGGCGTGATGTGGACGCTGCGGTGGGCGGGCAGCACGACCCCGGTGATCCCGGCGGCGTCGGCACTGCGCAGCAGCGACCCGAGGTTCTGCGGGTCGGTGATGCCGTCGCAGGCGAGCAGGTACGGCACCGGTCGGTTGGGACGACGTTCGAGCAGCGTGTCGACGATGACGTCGCGCAGGGGCTGGGCGAAGGCCACCACACCCTGGGGCGCCTCGGTCCGGGCCATCTCGTCGAGACGGTCGCGGGGGATCTCGCGCAGCGGCACCTTCGCCTCGGCGGCGAGCTCGGTGATCTCGGCGATGATCGGAGCGTCGTCGATCCCTTCGGCCAGGAACACGGTCTTGACCTTGCGCCGGTCCGCCAGCAGCAGTTCTCGCACGGCCTGACGCCCCTCGACCTGGGCCCCTCCGAGAC
>JBIKWW010000473.1:0-2929 GCA_044356125.1 Acidimicrobiia bacterium | reverse complement strand
CTCGACGCGCTCCTCCTGCTCGTCGATGACGCCCTGGAGGGCGTTCGCCAGTGCCGCCTTGCCCTCCTGCTCGGCCTGCTTGGACCGCTGGTCGGCCCGGGCCGCGTTGGTCAGCGCCCGGGCCTTCTGGCGCTCGTAGCGGGCCAGGATCAGGCGACGGTTGCGGCAGTCGATCGGGGGCAGCGACGACGACGTGGCCGACGCCCCGGGGTTGGCCGCGGGAGTCGTCGTCGGGGTGGTTCCAGGGTTGGTCGGAGGGGCGGTCGTCGCGCCTCCCCGGCGCGGGAGCGCCTCGGACGGCACCGACGGCAGCACCACGCCCGCCGCGACCACACCGGTCAGCACCAGCGCCACGCTGGCCAGCACCCGGCCGGCCCGCCTCGTCCGGGGCTCGGCGCACGTCGAGCCCACCGATGAGCGGGCGGTCAGGCGGTCGGTCGGAAGGGGGCGGAGCACGGGATCACCACGGGCGGGAGGGGTCGGAAGGAATGCGACGCCGACGAGTATCGCCTGCGCTTGTCAGGAACATGTGAGGAAGCTGAGACCAGTCGGCGTGACCGTCGTCCATCGACCAGCCGTCGGGGTAGCCGACCTCGAGGAGGCACAGGCCGTGGGGAGGGGCCACGGGCCCGGCCCGTCGGCGGTCGCCGGAGCGCAGCACGCCGAGCACGTCACCGGCTCGACGGCGCCCCCTGCCCACCTCGACCAGGTGGCCCACGAGGGAGCGGACCATGTTCTGGCAGAACGCCGTCGCCGTGATCTCGAAGCGGACGAGTCCCCCGCCGAGCGCCTCCCAGCGCGTGTCGAGGACGGTCCGCACGGTGGTGGCGCCGGGAGCGTCAGGGGCCCGGCAGAAGGCGGCGAAGTCGTGCTCACCGAGCACGGCGTCGGCGGCCAGCCGCATCGCATCCAGATCGAGGGGGACCCCCACCCGCCAGGCGGTCCCGGTGGTGAAGGGGTCGCCGACCGGCCGGGTGTCGACCACGTAGCGGTAGCGGCGCCAGCGGGCCGAGAAGCGGGCGTCGAACCCGGCGGGGGCGAGGTCGGCCCGGCGGACCGAGATCGCCGGGCCGAGCAGCTTGACCGAGGACCGGCGGAGGCGCTCCAGATCGGCACCGGTGGGGGCGCCGCCCACGTCGAGGTGCACGACCTGACCCCAGGCGTGCACGCCGGCGTCGGTCCGCCCGGCGACCACCAGGGTCGGGTCCACGGCCTGTCGCAGGACGCGGGTGGCGAGTGCCACCAGCTCGCCGCCGACCGTCGCCTGCCCGGGCTGTGGAGCGACGCCATGGAAGGCCGATCCCTCGTAGGCCACCAGCAGCCGGATGCGGGTGAGCCCGTCGTCGGGCACAGTCGGAGCGACCATCACCACGGACGGTACCCCGGACGCGGTGATGCCGGCCCGGCGGCCGGCATCACGATCGGTCTGGTGGGTCGGGTCTGGTGGGTCGGGTCTGGTGGGTCGGGTCTGGCGGAGCGACCGTCGGCCCCGGCCACCCGGCCGGGAGGGTCGGTCAGACCAGCTCGACCCTGGCCATGGGGGCGTTGTCGCCGTGACGGGGGCCGAGCTTCAGGATGCGGAGGTAGCCGCCGTTGCGCGAGGCGTAGCGGGGGCCGATCTCGCTGAACAGCTTGTGGGCCATGTCCTTGTCACGGATGAAGGCGACGACCTGGCGCTGATTGTGCACCCCGCCGTGCTTGGCCTTGGTGATCATCCGCTCGGCGACGGGGCGCAGCGCCTTGGCCTTGGCCTCGGTGGTCACGAGGTACTCGGCGGCGATCAGCGACGCCACCAGGTTGCCCAGCAGGGCCTTCTGGTGCGACGCGTCGGAGCCGAGCCGGTGGCCCTTCTTGGGGGTGGGCATGGCGAACTCCAGTTCCTCAGTCGGTCGTCAGGTGGGGGTCGGGCAGGGACCGGCAGGCGCCGGTCAGTTCTTGGTGCGGAGGCTCAGGCCCCGCTCGTCGAGCTTCTGCATGACCTCGTCGAGGGACTTCTGGCCGAAGTTGGTGATGGCCAGCAGGTCCTCCTCGGTCTGCTGCACGAGCTCGCCGATCGTGTTGATCTGGGCGCGCTTGAGGCAGTTGCGGGGCCGCTCGGAGAGGTCGAGGTCCTCGATCGGCAGGTCGAGGTCCGGCGAACCGGAGCCGACCACGCTGACCTCGCCCAGGGACAGGCCCTGGGGCGCCTCACTCATGTCGGCCACCAGGGCGAACAGGGTGCGCAGCGTGTCGCCGGCCGATGCCAGGGCATCCTCGGGGGTGATCGAGCCGTCGGTCTCGATGTCGACGTTGAGCTTGTCGTAGTTGGTCGACTGCTCGACGCGGGTGAGCTCGACGGTGAAGGCCACGCGGCGCACCGGCGAGAAGATCGAATCGACGGGGATGACCCCGATCACCGACGACTTCTTGTTGCGTTCGGCGGAGACGTAGCCCCGACCGCGCTCGACCGTGATGTCGACGGCGAGGCGGCCCTTGCCGTTGATCGTGGCGATCACCAGCTCGGGATTGAGGATCTCGACCCCGGTGGGCAGCGGGATGTCGTTGGCCGTGGCCGTGGCCGGGCCCCGCACGTCGAGGCGGAGCTGGACGGGCTCGTCGCCTTCGACCCGAAGGACGAGGTCCTTCAGGTTCAAGATGATGTCGGTGACGTCTTCCTTGACGCCCGGGATCGTGGCGAACTCGTGCAGGCTGTCGTCGAAGCGCACCTGGGTCACGGCGGCGCCCGGGATGGAGGACAGCAGCGTGCGGCGCAGCGTGGCTCCCAGCGTGTGGCCGAATCCGGGCTCGAGCGGGGAGATGGAGAAGCGCTGACGGTTGCCCTCGGCTTCGCCGACGGCCTCGACGGTGGGGCGCTGGATGATGAGCATGCTGTTCGGTGGCTCCGCAGGTGCGAGTGCTGTGGGCGTGGCGTGGGAGTTGCTCGGCCCGG
>JBIKWW010000472.1:0-2931 GCA_044356125.1 Acidimicrobiia bacterium | reverse complement strand
CGGCCCCGTTCCCGTCGGCCCCGTTCCCGTCGGCCCCGTTCCCGTCGGCCCCGTTCCCGTCGGCCCCGTTCCCGTCGGCCCGGCTCCCGTCGGCCCGGCTCCCGTCTGCCCGGCAGCAGCCGTATCGGCGATGACCTCGGCCCGGTCCCGCCGGACCCGCCCGGCCGGCAGCGAGACGTCACCGTCGAGCAGACGGGCGAGGACGGGTGCCTTGGCCGCCCCGGTGACCAGCCACAGCACGGCGCGGGCCCGGGCCAGCGCCGGGTAGGTGAGGGTGACCCGTCGTCGCCCCCGGTAGACGCCCGTTGCCGCGTAGCCGTCGGTGTCGACGTGGAGGGCCGGATCGCCGGGGACCAGCGAGGCGGTGTGGCCGTCCTCGCCGAGACCGAGCTGGACGACGTCGAGGCCGAGCGGGGCGACCCGGTGGAGCAGGGCGGTGGCGTGGTGGGCGGCCTCGTCGGCCCCGAGCTCCACGGGGACCGGGAGGATCCTCGCCGCCGTGGCGCCCAGGGTGGCGGTCACCAAGGCCAGGTTGCGATCGGCGTCGCCGGGGGGTGCCACCCGTTCGTCGACCTGCACGACGTCGACCCGGGCCCAGTCCAGGGGTCGGCGGGCGAGGGCGGCGAAGGTGGCCGTCGGGGTCGATCCCCCCGACACCGCCAGCGAGGCCCGGGCGGCCCCGTCGAGCGCCCGCCCGAGGAGCTCGGCGAGCCGCCCGGCGGCGACCTCGGCGATCTCGCCGGGCGACGCGGTGAGCAGGGGTGGACGCACGCCCCGATCGTCGCGCGGACCGACCCGGTGCCGGGGGTCGGGGGTCGGGGGTCGGGGGTCGGGGGTCGGGGGTCGGGGGTCGGGGGTCGGGAGGTGCCGGGGGCCGCAGGGATCCTCAGGGGAGCCCCGGGGGATGGGATGTGGAGACTGGTGGCGCGAAGTGGGAGGAAGTGGTACGGTCTGAACCCGTTCGGGGGGACATGACACGCGGCGCGGCTCGCCCGTCGGGTCGGGCACCTCGGGCCACCACCGCACCTGCCGACCTGACCGCCACCCACCCACCGGACCCAGCCCACGCCCACCACCGTCATGGCCCACCTCCTCGGGACGACCCGCCACCGATTCGACGACAAGTGGCGCGTCGTGCTGCCCTCGTCGCACCGGGAGGTCATCGGCGGGACCCTGTACTTCGCCCCCGGCGATCAGGGCCAGGTCGTGCTCTTCCCGGAGCCGGCGTTCCTGGAGCGGATGGCCCTGAAGTCGGCCCGCCAGCAGCACGGCGACGAGGGCATGCGCGACTACCTGACCTTCACCCGGCGGGCCAACCGGACCCAGCTCGACGGCCAGGGCCGCGTCGTGCTCCCCGATCCGTTCCGTCCGGTCATGACCCAGGACGTCGTCATCGTGGGTGCCGGGGACCGGCTCGAACTGTGGCCGTCGGACCGCTTCGCGGACTTCTTCGGGGAGGACGCGTGAGATGGCCGCCTGGACGCTGCCGACCGATCTCGGCCCCTGGCTCGACCACGGGTTCCGGGCCGCGCCCCGGGGGGTCATGACCGTGGACGACCGCCCCTTCCACCACATCCCGGTGCTGCTCGACGAGGTCGTCGCCTGGTTCGCCGAGGCCCCGGCGGGCTGGATCGTCGACGCCACCGTCGGCGGCGGCGGTCATGCCGAGGCCCTGCTCGACGCCGCGACCCGTCACCGCCTCCTCGGCATCGACCGTGACCTGACGGCCGTCCGTGCCGCCCGGGCACGCCTGGCCCGGTTCGGTGACCGCGCCAGGGTCGTCCACGCCCGGTTCGACGCCCTCGGCGAGGTCGTCGACGCCGAGCTCGGCGGTGTGCCGCTGGCCGGTGCCCTGCTCGACCTGGGAGTCAGCTCGGTGCAGTTCGACGATCCCGACCGCGGCTTCTCCTACCGCTTCGACGCCGACCTCGACATGCGCATGGACCGCTCGTCGGGACCCACCGCCGCCGACCTCGTCAACACCCTCGACGGGGCCGAGCTGGCCCGGATCCTGCGCCGCCACGGTGACGAGCGCTTCGCCGACCGCATCGCCCGCGCCATCGTGGCCGCCCGTCCGGTGCGCACCACCGGCGAGCTCGCAGCCATCGTGACCGCGGCCATCCCGGCCGCCACCCGGCGCCACGGCGGTCACCCGGCCAAGCGCACGTTCCAGGCGCTGCGCATCGCCGTCAACGACGAGCTGGAGATCCTGGGCCCGACCCTCGACACGGTGATCGACCGGCTGGCGCCGGGTGGCCGCCTGGTCGTGATCGCCTACCACTCCGGCGAGGACCGCATCGTCAAGTCCCGATTCCGCCACGCCGAGACGGGTGGCTGCTCCTGTCCGACCGGTCTGCCCTGCGTCTGCGGGGCACTTCCCCGAGGCCGGTCGCTCACTCGGGCAGCCACCCGTCCCCGTCCGGAATCGGTGGCCGCCAACCCCCGGGCGGCGAGCGCGCTCGCCCGGGTGTTCGTGCGCGGCGGGGGTCCGTCGTGAGCCCGGGCAGCTCGCTCCCGGACGGCGCCGTCACGACGCGTCCCGTCCGGGGCGGTGCAGCGGTGTTCACCCCGGAGCCGCTCCCGCCCCGCACCCCGCGTCCGCCCCGCGCCGACGCCCCGCCCGCCCGGACACCCGCCCGGACACCCGCCCGGACACCCGCCCGGACACCCGCCCGAACACCGGCGGAACGTCCGCCGCGTGTCGCCCGCGCCCGGCTCGAGGTCGTCGCCCCCCGGTCCCGGGGGGCCGTCGTCGCCAACCGGCTCGTCGTGGTGTGGTGGGGCGTGCTCGTCGTCGCCGTGCTCTTCGCTGCGGTCGTGCTCAACGCCACCCTCGCCTCCCGCCAGGGGCGTCTCGACGACCTGCGCCGGGCCGTGCGAACCGCCGACCTCGAGCACCGGCGCCTGCGGGCAGAGGTTGCCGAGCTCGAG
>JBIKWW010000081.1:0-10523 GCA_044356125.1 Acidimicrobiia bacterium | reverse complement strand
CGTCTGCACGAGGTGATCGGTCAGCTCCAGGGGGTCGCCCTCCCGGCCAGCGTGTGGGAGCGCGACGTCCTGCCCGCCCGCCTGGCCCGGTACACCCCCCGGTGGCTGGACGAGCTGCTGGCCGCCGGTGAGGTCCTCTGGGTCGGCGCCGGGCCGCTCGGCCGCGACGACGGCAGGCTGGCGTTCCATCTGCGCGGGCAGGCGCCGTTGCTGGTCGCCGAGCGGGGGGCGGGCGCCGACCGTCCCGAGGGTGACGAGCACGACCGCCTGCGGGCGCTGCTGCGCCAGCGCGGGGCCTGCTTCTTCCGGGAGCTGGAGGCCGTCAACGACGCCCGCTGCCTCGACGCCCTGTGGGATCTGGTGTGGGCCGGCGAGGTCACCAACGACGGGTTCGCGGCGGTGCGGGCCCTCGGCGGCCGGCGGCGCGTCGCCGGGCCGGTGGCCACACGACGGGCGGGGCGGCCGCGCCTGGGATCGCTGACCGTGCTCGGTCCTCCCACGGCGGCGGGTCGGTGGTCCCTCGTCGACCGGGAGCTGGGGCGCCTGTGGGCTGCGGAGCCGACGCGGGCCGAGGCCCGGGCGGCGGGGACGGAACGCCTGCACACGCTGGCCGTGACGCTGCTGGAGCGCCACGGGGTGCTGACCCGTGAGGCCGTCCGCGGCGAGGGGATCCCCGGTGGGTTCGCCGGCCTGTACCCGGTGCTGAAGGCCCTGGAGGAGGCGGGGAAGGTCCGGCGCGGGTACTTCGTGGCCGGGCTGGGGGGCGCCCAGTTCGCCGTGCCGGGCGCCGTGGAGCGGCTGCGGGAGCGCCGCGAGCCCAAGCCCGATCCCGAGGTGGTGGTGCTGGCGGCGACGGATCCGGCCAACGCCTACGGGGTGGCGGTGCCCTGGCCGGCCAAGGGTCCCCAGCGGGCAGCCGGTGCCTACGTGGTGCTGATCGACGGGCTGCCCTCGCTCTACCTGGAGAAGGGGGGTCGTTCCCTGGTGAGCCTGCGTCCCCACGACGGGACCTGGGAGGTGCACGCCGTGGAGGCGGTGGCGGCCATGGTCGGAGACGAGGGCGACCGGGACCGCCACGTGCGGTTCCGCAAGCTGGTGCTCGAGACGGTGCCCGCCGAGCTCGACCCGGTCCTGCGGGCGGCCGGGTTCGTGCCCACGCCCAAGGGCCTGGCCCGCTACGCCTGAGGCGGGCCGGTGGGGTCGGGTGCCGCGGGGCCGGTGGGGTCGGGGGGGCGGGTCGCCACAGGGTCGGCCGCACACCACCAGACGGGGAGGAAGGCCAGGCCCAGCAGCGGGTAGGGGAACACGACCAGCATCGTGACGGCGATCAAGGCGTGGAAGGACCACATCACGGTGACCCAGACGGCCGCGGCGCGCCGCCCGACGAGGGCCAGTGGGGCGGCGAGCTCGGCCACGACCGTGACGAGTGCGCCCGCCCCGAGCGCCCAGCGGGCGTCGAGCACCCACCCGGCGACCGGTGAGGGCGCGCCCCCGAGGACCCGGAGCCGGGCCGCCGACCAGCCGATGTGGTGGGCGAGCGTGTCGCCGTCGATCCAGGCCGCCCCACCGGCCCGGAGCTTGGCCACCCCGGCGAGCACGTACGTCACCACGGTGGCGGTGGCGGCCAGCCCCAGCGGCCAGCCCGGACATCGGGCGTCGTGGCGGCGCAGGGCGACCCCGCCCACCGGAGCCGGCGCGGCGATGGCGAGGTGCACCACGAGCAGGTTCTCGAACCACAGCAGCTGCCCCCAGGAGCTCCGGTAGGTGGTCACGACCACGAACAGGGCGAGCACGACCGGCCCCAGCCACCGGCGCGCACGGGCGGCGGCGACGGCGCCCACCCCGGCGGCGAGCAGGGCCAGGATCAGCAGACGCCAGACGGCGGCGGGCAGCGGACCGGGCAGCCACCACAGCACCCCGACCGGCTCGAACGAGGCCCGGTCGCGGCGGGCCACGGCCCAGAAGGCCGGGAGTCGGACCAGCAGATAGCCCAGCGCGAAGGCGTGCACGGCCACCCACCAGCGGGCGATCAGCCATGCCGGGCGGGAGCCGAAGAGGCGGGCCTCCAGGCGCGTCACGACGCCGGGCACGAGGCCTCCACCACGAGCTCGCCGACGGGCTGCGCGCCCCGGGCCATGGCCACGACGTCGACCCGCTCGCGGACGACCCGGACCTCCACGACACCCGCCCGACCACCCGCCCGACCACCCGCCGGGCCCAGCCGACGGGCCGCGGCCCGGCACCACGCTCCCGCCCGACCCGAAGCGATGGCCCTCCGGACCGATGATTGCGCGATCAACGGATCGTCGGTGTCGGCGACGATCCGGAGCCCGAGCCGCACCAGGGATCCGTCGGCCCTCCGGCCCACCACCGTGGCCAGCTCCGCCGTCCGCCCGCGGTCCTGGGCGTACATGGGGTACGTGGACAGGGGGAAGCTGTCCCGGCCCCGCAGGGCCGGGGAGACGAGCACGACGACGAACACGGCGAGTGCGGCCCGGCGCCGCGCGGGTCGGTCCCGGCCCGGAAGCACGGGTCAAGCGGCGCCGGCCAGCCCGATCCGCCGTTGGGTGGCCGTGTCGTAGGAGTCGAAGTCCAGGGTGAAGCGGTCGCCGCGCACCCGGTGCAGCGTCCAGCCCGCCAGTTCACCCCCGGGGAGCCGGCACAGCCACTGGGTCCACGCGCAGGTCGTGCCGGCGGCGACGTCGACGAGGCTGAACGTGATGCCACCCGCCGGCATCTCCTCGTCCATGCGGCGCAGGAAGCCGCGCACCTTCTCGATGCCCTCGAAACGGCCGAGGAGCATGTCCTCGAACACGGCGTCGTCGGTGAAGAGCTCGGCGAGGGGCTCGTAGGTGCGGTTGTCCTGCGTCGACCAGAAGCGGCGGACCAGGGCCTCGGCGGGTCCGTTCGGGGCGCCGATGCCGACGGCCGCGCCCGACGACGAACGGACGTCGGTCCGGCCCTCCCGGCCCGTCGCCTTCTCATAGGCGCGCGTATCGAGCATGTCGGCGTTGAACCGCACGAGGCCGTCCTCGAACCGGTAGATGCTCTGGCCCCTCACGGGGACCGTTCCGTTGACCAGCATCGTCCAGCGAGCCCACCCGCAGACGTCGTCGGCGACCACCTCGTGGAGCTCGACCCGGGTCGGGACGGTGCTGAGGATGCTCTCGATGCGGGCGAGCATGGGCTCCATCTCGGCCCGGCCGTGGGCCTGGCCCAGAACGGGCTCGTAGAAGTCGATGTCGGGGTGCAGCAGCGGCAGCAGGTCGCGGTAGCGGCGCGACTGCTCGATCTCCCAGAAGCGGTTCAGCAGGTCCTGGCTCATGATGGGTCTCCTCGGAGGAAGGCGGTCACGGCCGCGGCGATGGCCGCGGGTTGCTCGGGGAGCAGGGCGTGCCCGGCGTCGGCCAGCTCGACCAGCCGGGCGTCGACGCCCCGGCCGACCAGCTCGGCGACGTAGCGGCGCCCGTTCTCGGGCACGGCGATGCGGTCGTCGAGACCCTGCACCACGAGCACCCGGTCCGGGGCGGCCGACCACCACGACGACAGCGGCGTGCGCTCCAGGGTGGCCCGTTGGAAGGCAGCGAGGGCACCATCCCAACCGTCATCCCAGACTGCGGCTCGGCCGGCATCGGCGAAGAACACGAACCCGACGTGACGGCGGTGCTCCCCGAGGGGCGCAGTGGCGTCGAAGCAGGCGACGAGCGAGCGACCGACCTCGGGTTCGATGGGCACGAGCCCGCCGGCGGCGAGCAGGACGAGGCCGTCGATGCGCTCAGGGGCCACGCTCACGACCGCCCGCGAGAGCCGGTTCCCGAAGGCGTGACCGATCAGCGTGAGCCCGGACACCGCTCCGGCGGCGTCGAGCCGACCGACCACGTCACGGGCCAGGTCGAGCAGGTCCGGCTCGGGGCGACCCTCGATGGTCCCCACCGGGTCCACGAGCGCGCAGGTGCGTCCCGTGGCGGCGACGGCCCCGGCCAGGGCGTCGAAGTCGGAGGCGGGCCGGCCCAGCGACGGGATCATGGCGACCGTCGGGCGACCGGGGCCCACGATGCGCATCGCCGTGCCGCCCTCCGAGCCCATCCCCGCATCGTGGCGCGCCCGGCCGCGTACGTCCAGCGGGTGGGCCAACCTGTTCGGGTGCCCGAAGGCGACACGATCCACCGCACCGCTGCGACCTTGCGCCGCTGGCTCGTGGGGCGCGAGGTGACCGCGGCGCGGGTGGCCCCGCGGGTGGGCGTCGATCCAGGCCCCTTGGTCGGGTCGCAGGTGGAGTCGGTGGAGGCGGTCGGCAAGCACCTGCTGATCACCTTCCGCGCCGGCGACCGCACCATGGTGCTGCGCACCCACAACCGCATGACGGGCTCGTGGCACGTGTACCCGGCCGGGTCGCCCTGGCAGCGGCCGCCCCATCAGGCCCGGCTCGTGGTCGAAGCAGGCGACCGGACCGCCGTGCTGTTCAACGCCCCCGACATCGAGCTGCTGTCGGGCCAGCGCCGGGGCGGCACCGGCGTCGACCACCTGGGCCCCGACATCCTCGACCAGCCTCCCGACGTCGCCGCCATCGTCGCCGCCATGGACCGCCGGGGCCCGTCCGAGCCGATCGGCGACGTGCTGCTCGATCAGACGGTGGTGGCCGGGATCGGCAACATCTACCGCTGCGAAGTGCTGTTCCTCGAGGGGGTCGACCCCGCCGCCCCGGTGGGCTCCCTGGAGGCCGAGCGGCGGACGCGGCTGGTGCACCGGGCCCACGAGCTCATGAGCGCCAATCTCGGGCACCGGCCGTCGGGCGACGGGGAGCGCGACTTCGGCGGCGGGCCCGGGGCCGCCTGGGTCTACCGGCGCGTCGGTCGGCCCTGCCGTCGCTGTGGGACGACCGTCCGCTCGGCGACCACGGGACGCTTCGCCCGGACCGTCTACTGGTGTCCGTCGTGCCAGGCACCCGCCGCCCGGGGTCCCGTCGGCACCTAACCTCGGAGGCGATGACGACGGCACCGATCGCTGGACCGCTAGCCGCAACGATGGCAGGAACGCTGGCCGGAACGCTGGCCGGACCGCTGGCCGGACCGGTGGCCGGACCGGTGGCCGGACCGGTGTTCACGGCCGCCGACCTCGACGCCGCGGCGCGCGACCTCGCCGCCGTGGACCGGGCCGTCAAGCTGCTCGAGGAGGGCCGCTACGGCCAGTGCGCGGCGTGCGGTGCGTCGATCGTCGCCGAGGTCGCCCTCGATCCACTGACCTTTACCTGCGCCGCCCACCGGTCCGAGGACACCGACCTCTGACCGGCGCCCGACCGGCTGCACCGGCCCGACCGGTCGCGCGCCAGCTTCAGCGGCGTCGGCGGAGGCGCTTGCGACGCCGTGCTTCCGGCGCAGCCCCGGCCGACGCGGCCGGGCCCTTCGGACGGGTGGGCCGGGCCGGGCGCTGCACGCCGATGTCCTCGGGCAGGGGCGGCTCGGTGATCTCGTCGGCGTCGCCCCGCAGGCCCCAGCCCTGCAGGAACCCGATGGCCCGCTCGGCCTTCGGGTAGCGGTGCACGGCGGCCCAGAAGGCCGGGCCGTGATCGGGGTGGACGAGATGGGCCAGCTCGTGGACGATCACGTAGTCGAGGACCCACGCCGGCGCCCGCAGCAGCGACCGGGCGATGCGGATCTCTCCGGTCGACGGGGTGCACGAACCCCAACGTGCGCCCATGTTGTCGACGAAGCGGATGTCGGAGGGCTCGGGGAGCTCGTGGCGTCGGGCCATGGCTCGCGCCCGACCGGCGAGGTCCACGGCGTCGGAGGCCATCTGCCGGCGGGCCCGGCCGAGGAAGTGCTCGACCCAGCGGGCCTCATCGGCCTCGTTCATCCACGACGGGATGCTCAGGTGCAGGACCCCATCGGTGAAGCGGGCGGCGACGGTCGTCTTGCGCCGCGCCGAGCGCACCACCTGGACCGTCGGATCGCCGGACACCGTCGGATCGCCGGACACCGTCGGATCGCCGGACACCGTCACCCGCTCGGGAGGGGCGGCATCCTCGAGGCTGAGCTGGCCGGGGGAGGCGGGGCTCACAGCGAGCCTCCGGCCTGCCGCGGATGGTCGAGGAGCTGCACCGGCTCCAGGGGGACGGGTCGCCCCTCCGGATCGGCCCCGAACCAGCGGCCCGACAGGTTGGCGACGAGCGAGGTGGTCAGCCCGAAGGCGCCGTCGAGGGCACGCAGCACGCCGCCGTGGGCGACGAGCAGGATCACCGAGTCGGTCGTGCGGGCGACGTCGATCCAGTGCCGGAGCGCCTCGGAGGCCCGGCGTTCGATGTCGACCCGGCGCTCCACGTCCGCCATCCCGGCGTCCCCGCTGTTCATCCAGGCCTCGAGCTCCCCGGGCCAGCGCGCTGCGATCTCGGCCGTCGTGCAGCCCGACCACGGCCCCACGTCACGCTCGGACCAGCGGCCGTCGCGCTCGACGGCCACACCGGGGGCGACGCGGGCGGCCAGGATCGAGGCGGTCTCGACGGCGCGGCGCAGCTCGGAGGCCACGACCCGGTCGAAGCGCAGACCGACGTGGTGCAGGTGCGAGGCCGCTTCGTGGGCCTGGGCGATCCCCGCCTCGGACAGCTCGATGTCGGTCCGACCCTGCCATCGCTGTTCCAGGTTCCACCGGGTCACGCCATGGCGCACGGCGAGCAGCAGGGGGGAGCCGGACATCGGGGGGCACCGTAGAGCACGGCGACGGACCCCCCGCGACGCCGCAGGTGGGGCCGGGACGGCCCGGTGCCCACCGGTTCCACGGGCAGCGCCCCGGCGGTACGGTCGCGCCGTGGCCCGACTCCTGCTCTTCGCCGCCGCCCGGGAAGCCGCCGGGGGCGTGCGGGAGATCACGATCGACGAGCCGACGGTCGGCGGCGTCCTGGCCGTCGCCCGCGCCCGGTTCGGCCCCCACTTCGCCGCCGTCGCCGACCACGCCCGGGTCTGGCGCAACGGCGAGCCGGCCGATCCCGATGATCCCGCCGGGCCCTCCGACGAGATCGCCGTGCTCCCGCCCGTCTCGGGTGGCTGACCCCGGGTACGCTCCAGCCATGCCGAACCGCGCACTGGATCGCGTGCTGGATCCCTCGTACCTGCAGGGTCTGGACGCCTGGACGATCGAGGAGGTGCGCGCCCGCCGGTCGGAGGCCCAGATCCTGGAGGACGCCGCTTCGTTCCTGCGCCGGCTCCTGCAGGCCCGGCTCGACATCATCGGCAGTGAGCTCGCCGGCCGTGCCGCCGGGGTCCCGGCCGATCTCATCGGCATCGTGGAGCAGCTCCCGCGGATCCTGTCCGACAGCGGCCAGCCCTATGTCGGTGGCCGCCTGATGACCGGCGACCTCGGCGAGGCCCAGGCGACCTGGGCCATGGCCAAGGCCGACGAGGCCTTCGGAGAGGCCGACATCGGCGACGTGCCCGAGCTCCCCCAGGCCGAGCTGGTTCTGATCCACGACCGGCTCCACCAGCTCGAACAGGCCATCTCCGCCGAACGTCGAACCCTCCACGACGTGATCGACCGCCTCCAGGCCGAGCTGGTCCGCCGCTACCGGAGCGGTGAGGCCTCCGTCGAGAGCCTCCTGCACCAGTGAGCCCCCGCCGGGCCTCCCGCGGGCCCGAGGAGCAGCTGGCCGAAGCGGCGTTCGCCACAGAGCAGCCGGCCGAGGGGCCCGCGGCGCACGACGTCGCCGCGTCCCTGGGGGAGTTCATCCGTGACCAGCGCCGTCTGGCCCGGCTCTCCCTGCGGAAGCTGAGCGACATGGCCCAGATCTCCAACCCGTACCTGAGCCAGATCGAACGGGGACTGCGCAAGCCGTCGGCGGAGATCCTCCAGCAGCTCGCCCGGGCACTGCGGATCTCGGCCGAGACGCTCTACGTCCAGGCCGGCATCCTCGACGAGCGCCCCGAGGTGGCCGGTGTCGAGCAGGCGATCCAGCGCGACGCCGGCCTCTCCGAGACCCAGCAGCAGGCCCTACTCCAGGTGTACCGGTCGTTCCTGGCCGAGAACCGGGCCGCCCGGGCGTCCGTCTGACACCCCGACGCACCCGATCGTGCCCGCCTGCCCGGTCCCCGGGGCCCCGACGATCTGGTAGGGATGAAACCTCCACCACTCGGCGTTCGGAGGTGACGTCATGCGCCTGGCCGTTCTGTGCTTCCACACCTCGCCGCTGGCCCAGCCGGGCACCGGCGACGGCGGCGGCATGAACGTCTACGTGCGCGAGCTGGCCACCGCCCTGGCCCGCCGGGGGGTCGACGTCGACGTCTACACCCGGGCCGAGAGCGTGGCCCAGCTCGGGGGGCTCGATCCGGCGGCCGGCCTGGCCACGCTGGAGGTGGAGCCCGGGTTCCGCGTCCACCACGTGATGGCCGGTCCGCTCGCCACCGTCGACCGGCCCGTCGACAAGGAGGATCTCGAGGCCTTCCTGCCCGAGTTCACCGACACCGTGGAGCGCCACCTGCGCGCCGGCGCCCGTCCGTCCGCCGTGCACGCCAACTACTGGCTGTCGGCCGTCGCCGGCCACGAGCTCAAGCACCGGCTCGATCTCCCGCTCATCACCACGTTCCACACGCTGGCCCTGGTGAAGGCGGCCGGGGGCGACGACGAGCCGGCCCGGCGGGTGGCCGCCGAACGCCAGGTGGTGGGCTGCAGCGATCTGCTCCTGTCCTCGTGCGAGGTGGAGACGGAGCAGCTCGTGCACCTCTACGACGCCGATCCCGACCGGGTGGACGAGGTTCCCCTCGGTGTCGACCGGGCCTTCTTCTCGCCCGCCCCGGGCGCCCGGGGCCAGGCCGGGGCACGGTTCGCCCTCGACCTGCCCGACGGTCCGCTCCTGCTCTTCGCCGGCCGCCTGCAGCCCCTCAAGGGTGCCGACCTCGCCATCCGTGCGCTGGCCGAACTGGAGGACCGCACCGCCCGGCTCGTCGTCGTGGGCGGCCCGTCGGGTCGGGGTGGGCAGGCCGAGGTCGAGCGCCTGCACGCGCTGACCGCCGAGCTGGGCGTGGCCGACCGGGTCCTGTTCCGGCCCCCGCAACCGCACCATCTGCTCTCGACCTCGTTCCGGGCGGCCGACGTCGTCGTCGTGCCGAGCCGGTCGGAGTCCTTCGGTCTGGTGGCACTGGAGGCCGGAGCCTGCGGCACGCCCGTGGTCGCGTCCCGCGTCGGTGGGCTGCAGACCATCGTGGACGACGGGGTGACGGGACGACTCGTCGAGGAGCGCACCGGGGCGGCGTGGGCCGCGGCGATCGGGCCGATCCTGGCCGACGATGGCCTGCGGCGGCGCATGGGGGCGGCGGCGGCCGTCCGGGCCGGGCGCTACGCCTGGAGCGCCACCGCCGAACGGCTCGAGTCGCGTGTGGCCTGGCTCGCCGATCGCCAGCCGGTGAGCTGCGCGTGAGCCGGGCCCGTGGTGACGTGCCCCGGAGGTCGCGGTGACGCCGCCCGGGCCGTTCTCCGACGGTGATCTGGACCGGGTCGAGCAGGCCGTCGAGGCCTGGATCGCCGATCTCCCCGACGTGCTGGCCGTCGAGCGCGACGCCGAGGTGACCCGGTGGTATGTGCGCTTACGGGGAGTCGAGAAGACCGTCGTCACGATCTGGGTGACGCTGCGCGACCGGGGCCTGCACGCCGAGACCTACGTGGCTCCGGGGCCGGCCGAGCACGTCGCCGAGGCCTACGAGTACGTGCTGCGGGTGAACCAGCGCCTCGTCGGCATCGCGTTCTGCGTCGGGGCGGAGGACGCCTTCTACCTGATCGGCTCCATCCCCCTCGAGGTGCTCGACGGTCCCGGCTTCGACCGCCTCATGGGCTCGCTGTACGCCGCCAGCGAGGAGTGCTTCCCCACGATCATGCGGATCGGCCACACCACCGCCTTCCGACGCTGAACTCCCCCCTTGCGGAGGGATCCGACGATCGGTATGGTGCTTCCGCCGAGCCCGGTGATGTCTGCCGGGTGATCCGTTCGGGGAAGTGCGGATCACCTGGTGCGGTCACCGGGCTTCGTGCTGTCCGGGGTGGGTTCGGTCCCGCTCCCGCTCCCGGTCCCGGTTCCGGTCCCGCTCCGGTCCGGGTGCGCACTGCGACCGGGGCCGCCCCGCCGGTAGGGTCCGGGGCATGACGACGACCGTGCTGCTGGGCGGCGGGAAGATGGGCGAGGCGCTGCTCGGGGGCTGGCTGGCCGCCGGGGTCCTGGCCGCCGGGGACGTGCACGTCGTCGAGCCCGACGGGCGGCGCCGGGCCGAGCTCCTCGCCCGTTACCCGGGCGTGACCGCCTCGGCCACCGCTGCCGACCTCGGCTCAGGGGGCTCAGGGGGCTCAGGGGGCTCAGGGAGCTCAGGGAGCTCAGGGGGCTTCGACGTCGTGCTCGCCGTGAAGCCCCACCACGTGGAGGCCGTCTGCAGCACCGTCGCCGGTCGGGTGGCACGGGCGCTGTCGGTTGCCGCCGGTGTCACCATCGGGCAGCTCGAGCGGTGGCTGGGAGCGGCCGGGGGGCCGACCCCCGCGGTGGTTCGATCCATGCC
>JBIKWW010000471.1:0-2940 GCA_044356125.1 Acidimicrobiia bacterium | reverse complement strand
CCTCACCGGTGAACTCCAGGTTGATCTCCCACGTGCCCTGGGAGTTGTCGGCCAGCGCCTCCTTGACGATCCGGCCCGTCAGTTCGGTCGGGCCGAGGAAGTAGCGGGCGGTCTCGATGCCGTTCGGGTCGGTCTCGGCCAGGGTCACGTAGGCGTCGGCCCGCTCCTGGTCGAGAGGGGTCAGCTTGGCCAGCCCATCGGGGCCGAACTCCGGCGACGGGGTCGTCGGTGCCGGTGTCGTCGGTGTCGTCGGTGCCGCGACCACCGTCGTGGCGGCGACCGCACCAGGCTTGGTCGTAGCGGCGACCGCTCCAGGCTTGGTCGTAGCGGCGACCGCTCCAGGCTTGGTCGTAGCGGCGACCGCTCCAGGCTCGGTCGTAGCGGCGACCGCACCAGGCTCGGTCGTAGCGGCGACCGCACCAGGCTCGGTCGTGGCGGCGACCGCACCAGGCTTGGTCGACGGGGTCGCGCCGAGCACGGCGCTGGCACCGCGTCCGCCGAGGGCCGGCGCAGCCGTGGTGCTCGTGGCCTTGCTCGTGGCCGTTGCGGCCTTCGTGGTGGCGGTCGCAGCCTCGGTCGTCACCGTTGCGGCCTTCGTGGTGGCGGTGCCGGCCTTCGTGGTGGCGGTGCCGGCCTTCGTGGTGGCGGTGCCGGCCTTCGTGGTGGCGGTGGCTTTGGTGGACTTGGTGGTCGTGGTGTTGGCCTGTTCGGCCTTGCTCACCTCGAGGTCGAGCTTGGTGGGCAGGGTCTGCAGCACCGGACGGAAGCGCAGCTCGGCGGTCCGCCCGACCAGCCCCAGGGCCCGCTCCCGATCGGTCACCCCGGGAAGCTCCACCACGATGCGCTCACCCTCGCGGCGCACCACCGGCTCGGCCACACCGAGGCCGTCGACGCGGTTTCGGATGATCGTCTCGGCCTGGCGCAGACCCTCCTGGGTGTAGTCCCCCTTCGGCGCGTAGACGACCGAGGCGCCGCCCTGCAGGTCGAGGCCGAGCTCCGGTCGCCAACCGGCGAGCACGGTGCCGACCACACCGATGAGGGCGAGGCCGACGACGACGGTCAGCGAGATCCGACTGCGGTTCACGCTGCCCCACCCTCCTGGCCGCCGGGTTCGAGCGCGGCGGGAGCCTCGTCGGGCTCCTCGGCCGCATCCTCCAGATCGACACCCAGCTCGTCGAGCGTCGGGATGCCCGGCTCGGACTCCCCGACCTTGCGCATGATCCCCGCCTTCACCACGTGCAACGGCGTGCCGGGCGCGACCTGCACCACCAGGGTGGGCCCCCGGACCTCCACGATGATGCCGTGGACACCGCTCGTCAGCAGGACCCGGTCGCCCGCACCGAGGGCCGCGAGCTCGGCCTCACGGGCCCGTGCCCGCCGCCGCTGGGGGACGACGAAGGCCAGGTAGAGGCCGACGAGGAGGATGAGGGGGACGAGGCTCATGAGGTCACCATGGGTCGGTGGAGGGACGCCGTCGCCGACCAGCGGAGACCGGCATGAACGCGGCGGTGCAGGTTAGCCCCCGGACGGCGTCGATCGGGGCTGCCCACCCGGGCCAGGGGCACCGGCCCAGGCAACGGCCACCTCGGCCCGGAGCTCGTCGAAGGCCCCCGCCAGGATCGCCTCCCGGGTCCGGCGCATGAGCTCGAGCAGGTAGGTGAGGTTGTGGAGGGTCAGGAACCGGGCTGCCGAGGGCTCCTGCACGACGACCAGGTGGCGCAGGTAGGACCGGGAGAACCGGGTGCAGGTCATGCAGCCGCAGGCGGGATCGAGGGGATCTGGGTCGCGGGCGAAGCGGGCGTTGCGGATCTGCAGCCTGCCTTCGGAGCTCAGCACGGTGCCGTGCCGAGCCAGTCGCGTGGGGAGCACGCAGTCGAACATGTCGACCCCGCGGGCGACCGCCTCCACGAGGCTGATCGGGTCCCCGACACCCATCAGGTACCGGGGGCGGTCGGTTGGCAGGACCGCCGTGCTGGCCTCGATGGCGGGGAGCATCTCGTCCCGGGTCTCCCCCACCGACAGGCCCCCGATGGCGTAGCCGTCGAAGCCGATCTCGACGAGGGTTCCGGCGGATTCGGCCCGCAGCCCGGCGTCGAGGCCGCCCTGGACGATGCCGAACTGGCACTGGCGCTCGCTGCTGCGGGCCAGCGCGCACCGCCGGGCCCACCGCAGCGTCCGCTCGTGGGCGGCCCGGATGACGGCTGGCGTCGACGGCAGCTCGGGGCAGACGTCGAGCACCATGGCGATGTCGCTGTCGAGCAGCTCCTGGACCGCAACCGCCCGCTCGGGCGTCAGCTGGTGCCAGGAGCCGTCGTAGACGCTGCGGAAGCGGGCCCCCTGCTCGTCGACCCTGGGATCGAGGGAGAAGACCTGGTAGCCACCGGAATCGGTGAGCAGATGGCCACGCCAGTCGGCGAAGCGGTGCAGGCCACCCATCTCGGCGACGAGCTCGGCCGAGGGCCGCAGCATGAGGTGGTAGGTGTTGCCGAGGATGATCTCGGCGCCGAGGCGCTCGAGGTCGTCGGGCCCGATGGCACGCACGACCCCACGGGTCCCGACCGGCATGAACACCGGAGTCCGGAACGAACCGCGCGGCGTGGTCACGGTGCCCGCCCGCGCCGCTCCCTGGGTTCCTTCGATGCTGAAGCGCAGGCGCGCCGGGTCGTGTGCTGCCATGGCGGCAGGCAGCCTGCCTCAGGCCGGACCGAGGACGCGCACGCTGATGCGGCGGTTGCGGGCCTGGCCCTCACGGGTGCCGTTGTCGGCGATGGGCTCCGAGGACCCGTAGCCGACGGCGACCAGGCGGGTGGCGGCGACGCCGCGCTCGGCCAGTGCCCGCACCACGGCTGCCGCCCGCTGCTCGCTGAGTTGCTGGTTCTTGGCGGCGTCGCCCCGGTTGTCGGTGTGGCCCCCGACCTCGACGCGCAGGCCGCTGCCTCG
>JBIKWW010000470.1:0-2944 GCA_044356125.1 Acidimicrobiia bacterium | reverse complement strand
CTACCAGGTCGGTGACATCGCTCCGGGAACGGTCACCGCCAGCCGGGAGGACGGCGTCGACGTCGACCTCGGCGGTGGCGCCATCGCCGTGGTGCCCAAGTCCGAGCTCGTCGGTCCCGCTCCCGAGGTCGGGGCGGCGATCGAGGGAAAGGTGATCCGGCGCCAGGGAGGCAACGGCCGCCTCGTCCTGTCCCCCCGGCGGGCCCAGTCCGATCGGGCGTGGACGTCGCTGCAGGCCGCCTTCGAACAGGGCACGACCGTCACCGGGAAGGTCAAGGAAGCCGTCAAGGGCGGCTACATCATCGACCTGGGCCTCCGGGCGTTCCTGCCCGAGTCCCTGGTCGACGTCCGCCGCGGCTCGCGCCTGTCGCCCGGGGAGGAGGTCGAGGTCGCCGTCATCGAGTGCGAGCGCCCCGCCGGCCGCCCCGAGCGGGTCGTGGTCGACCGTCGCCAGGTGCGTGAGCGCACCGCCTCGCTGTCGCGTGACGCCATCGTCGCCCAGCTCACCGTGGGCATGCGAGCCCGAGGACGGGTCACGGCGGTGACGAACTTCGGCGCCTTCGTGGACCTCGGCGGGGCCGAGGGCCTGATCCACATCTCCCAGCTGGCCCACCGGCCGGTGGCCGACCCCCGCGAGATCGTCCAGGTGGGCCAGGAGGTCGACGTCGTCGTCATCGACATCCGGCGGGAGCGGGGCAAGGTCGCCCTCTCGCGCAAGGCGGCGCTGCCCGATCCCTTCAGTGCCTTCCAGGCCCAGCACAACGTGGGCGACCTCATCTTCGGTACGGTCACGTCGCTCGCTCCGTTCGGGGCGTTCATCGCCATCGACGGTGCCGACGTCGAGGGCCTCGTGCACATCTCCGAGCTGTCCCGCTTCCGGGTCGAGACGCCGTCGGAGGTCGTGTCGGTCGGGGAGGGCGTCTGGGTCAAGATCCTCGGGATCGACCCGGCCAAGCGGCGCCTCTCGCTGTCGCTGCGCCGAGCGCTCGAGGAGTAGCGGGCAGGCCCCGGACCGGCGGGGCCCTCCGGCGCGGTGGGGCGCCGTGGTGCGCCCGTCGGCGGAGGAGGGCCGACGGGACGGTCAGACGTTGCCGCCGGCCGTCATGATGTCCTGGTTGATCAGCTGCACGCGGCTGCGCAGCTCCTCGATGGCGTCGGCGGCCTGCTGCAGCCCGTTGGAGGCGCTCGGCCAGGTGGTCGAACGGAACTCCTCGGCGCGCATGCCGTCCCACACCGAGGGATCCGAGAGCGTCTGGCCCTCGGCCCGGAGGGCGGCGATCTGGTCGGCGAGCCCGCCGCTGAGGATGGCCTGGATGCGCTGGATCGAGGCGCGGCCGGTGTCGGAGGACAGGACACGAACGGACATAAGACGACTCCTTTGGTGAGGGTGCCGGATTGGCAACCAGAACCTATGGAATGTCATGGGATGCTGTCAACAGCATGAACCGCTCAGGACCGTCGGGCCTCCCGGGCGGCGGCCCGGATCTCGCGCCGGGCCCGCTGGTCGTGGCCCTCCATGCGCTTGCCGATGAGCTCCCGGCGGGCGCGCAGCTCGGCATAGGTCATCGAGGGAACCTCGGCGTCCACGCCGACCGCCGCCTTGAAGCGCGTGATGTCGATCTGGGACGGGTCGAGCTGCATGCCGACATCGGCGGCGATCTTGTTCCCGTGCACGAGTGCGAAGTGGACGCCGATCTCGGTCATGGTGCGGAAGAGGTCGAGATTCGGCGCCAGCGTGGCCATGGCGCCGTCGAGGAACAGCAGGTCCTTCACGTAGAGCATGAGCTCCTTGGGCATCCGGGCGCCGTAGCCGAGCAGGGCCTTGGTGATGTCGCGGATGGTCCCGATGAGCTCGTCGGGGGTCATCGTGGTGGGGTCGATGGGCGCCTCGTCGAGGCGCAGGTCGCGGATGACGGCCTCGACATCGGTGTCGAGGGGCAGGGCCCCGAGCTCGCACAGCGACCGGATCTGGCCGCGGAGGTCGTTGGTCGTGCCCGCCAGCATGAGGCGGAGGAAAGCCAGGCGCTTGGGCTCGGTGAGGCGCCCGGTGATGCCGTGGTCGAGCAGGGCGACGCGCCCGTCGGCCAGCACCATCAGGTTGCCGCCGTGCAGATCCCCGTGGAAGACGCCGTGGAGCATCACGCCTTCGAGGAACGCGATCATCCCGGCGCGCACCACCGCCTCGGTGTCGATCCCCGCCTCGCGCATGCCGATGGCGTCGTCCCAGCCGAAGCCCTCGACCCGCTCCATCACGAGCATGCGGCGGGTGACGAGGCGCGGATGGGGGCGAGGCACGATCATCGCCCCCTGCTGGTTGGTGGCCCGCAGCACCCGGGCGGTGTCGAGCATGTTCTCGGCCTCGAGGCGGAAGTCGAGCTCCTCGACGATGGTCTCGGCGAACAGCTCGACGAGCGCCGGTGGGTTGGCGAGGGCGGCGATGGGGATGCGCCCGACGAGGTGGGGGGCGAACCAGCTCATCGCCTTGAGATCACGGCGAACGAGCTCGGCGACGCTGGCGCGCTGGACCTTGACCACGACGTCTTCGCCGGTGTGCAGTCGGGCGGCGTGGACCTGGGCGATCGACGCAGCGGCGATGGCCGTCTCGTCGAACCAGGCGAAGACCGACTCGAGGGAGCCCCCGAGCTCGTGCTCCAGCGTGCGGCGCACCGTCTCGAAGGGCTCGGCGGGCACGCGGTCGCGCAGCTGCCGGAACTCGCCGACCAGCTCGGGCGGGAAGATCCCCTCGCCGGAGCTGATGATCTGGCCCATCTTGATGTAGGTGGGACCGAGGGTGGCGAAGGCCTGGCGCAGGCGCCGCGACACGCCCGCCCGGGACTCCGATCCGCCCCGGGGTCGTTCGCGCAGCTGCCACATGAGCAGGGCCGAGCCCAGGACCCGGCCGGACCGCACGACACGCAGCCCCGGGGGAAGGCGGCCCGGCTTC
>JBIKWW010000469.1:0-2954 GCA_044356125.1 Acidimicrobiia bacterium | reverse complement strand
GATCACCGGCCGAGCCGTCGCCGGATCATCGACAGCGCTGCGGTGATCTCACGGACGCCGAGACGGCGTCCGACCAGGACGTACACGGTAACACCCGCCGCCGCCGACACCCCGACCTCGACGATGTCGCCGAGGGTGCGTCCGAGCAGCGGTGACGGTCCCCCGAGGACGCGGTCCACGGCCCCCGCGGCGACGGCGACGACCACACCCATCACTGCGGCGGCGGCGATCACGTCGCCGGCCCCGGCGAGGAGGCGGCCGCCACCGACCCCGCCGATGCGCCGCCCGACCGTGCCCAGGGCGACGACCGCAGCCACGAGATAGGCGAGCGCGTAGGACAGGGCCAGGCCGCGGACGCCGATCAGGGGGAACAGCAGCCCGGCCAGCACGATGTTGATGGCGTTCTCGACGGCGTTGACCTCCCACGTGGCCCGGGTGTCGCGCAGCGCCTTGAGCGCCGACATGAGGAACAGGTACACGCTGAACGCGGGCAGCCCGATGACGAAGGCGCGCAGGGCGGCCGCCACCTGCGCGGTGTCGGCGGCCCCGCTGTTGCCGTGGCCCAGCACGATCGAGGTGAGCGGCCGGGCGAGCACGAACAGCCCGACGGCCGAGGGGACGATCACGGCGAGCAGCGTCCGGACACCGGTCTCGGTCATGCGGCGGAAGTCGCGGACTCGGCGCTCGACGAAGGCCCGCGCCAGGTCGGGCTGCATGGCCGTGATGACCGACACGGCCAGCACGCCATGGGGGAGCAGGAAGAAGGTGGTGTTGGCCAGGTTGTAGGCGGACATGGCGCCGTCGGCCCGGCTCGCCACCCGGGACACGAAGAACAGCGCCACCTGGTTGGCCACCACGTAGCCGATCGTCCAGCCCGACAGGGCGAGCAGCTCGGACACGGCCGGGTCGCGGGGGGCCCATCGGGGCCGCAGACGCACCCCGTCGCGGCGCAGCGCGACGACCACGACGGCGGCCATGGCCAGCACCCCGGCGGTCGTCCCCAGGCCGAGGAGCCACTGCACGCGGCGGGTGCCGGCGACGAGCTCGAAGCGCAGCAGGTCCAGCGCGTCGGCGTCGGTCCCCCCCGCCGTGCCGAGCGCCCCGGGGGTGCCGAGCGCCCCGGCGGTGCGCTGCAGACCGTCGATCATGCGGGCGGCCACCAGGAACACGACGGTGACGAGCACGTTGTTCAGGATCGGGGCGAACATCGGCGCCCCGAAGCGCCGGCGGGCGTTGAGCAGCGCCGTGCCCAGGCTCACCAGCCCGTAGCCGACGACCTGGGGGGCGAACATCCGCAGCAGCGTGGTCGCCAGCTCCCGCTGGGCGGCCGGCCGGCTGGGGTCGATGAGCAGCGAGATGATCCACGGCGCGGCGATCCAGAGCACGACCGCCAGGGCCACGACGGCCGCGATCGACAAGGTGACGACGGCGTCGATCGAACGTGCCGCGGTGTCCTCCCCGTCCCCGTCGGCGGACCCGTCGGCGCGGGGTGCGGCCCGACCCGGCCGGGGTCGGGGCGTGAGGAGCCCGACGAACAGCGGCACGAGCGTGGAGGACAGCACCCCGCCCACGACGAGCTCGTAGACCATGTTCGGCGTGTTGTTGGCGAACAGGTAGGTGTCGGTCAGGATCGAGATGCCGAGCAGGCTGAAGGCCCACAGCCGCATGACCCCGGTGAGGCGCGACAGCAGGGTCCCGACGGCCATCACCCCGGTGGCCCGGACGAGCCCACCCGAGGCGTTCCGGTCGCCGCTCACGGGCGCCCCTCCCCGGGCGGCGGCGGGGACGGCGGCTGGGGCGGCGGGGACGGTGATTCGGGGGGAACGGCCGCCGGGTGGCGGGCACCGGCCTGGAGTCGGGCGTCCCGGCGGTCCCTGCGGAGGTGGCGGATCCACCAGGCGGCGAGGACGAGCCCGGACGCGATGCTGAGGGCGACCCCCACGCCGGAGACCGCCGTGGAGCGCACCGTGTAGCTCGTCGTGCTGAGGGCGACCTCCTCCGACGACGGCGTCGCCACCGTCACCTGGAAGCGGAACGACCCCGAGGTCCGGGCCGACACGGGAACCAGGACGGTGGTCGAGGGCTCCGTGAGCACGACGTCACGGAAGGCGATGGTGCCCGCCCCGACGCCTGGAACGACCTGGTAGCCGGGGAACTCGAGGCGGTCGCTCGACGCCTGGATCCGGACGGTGACGGGGCCGGTGACGGTGGTGCGGATGGTCACCGGGACCGAGCCCTGGCGGGCGGTGAGCCGGTAACTGCCGCCCGGCAGCAGGTCGACCACGAAGAGATCCCGTCGCAGCGCGGCCCGAAGGGCGTCGCGATGGGGCTGGGGGCCCCCGGGCAGGTCGTCGGCCAGGGTCACACCCAGTCGACGCTCCAGGGTGTCGACCTCGGCGGCGTCACCGGTGAGGGCGGCCACGCCGTCGATCTGGCGGCGGAAGCCGACGACCTCGTCGGCCTCGCTGCGGGTGAGCTCGGGCCGGGCTCCGGACACCGGCGTGGCGATCACCGGTTCACCCGGCGCGGCCAGGAGCGCGTCGACGGTGACGGGGACGAGCCCCCCGACGCCGACCGTGTCCCCACGGGGGCGGGCCAGGGCCCCCAGTGCCGTCAGCACGGTGTCGAGGCCGGGGGAGAACGTCTCGGGGAGCACGACGGCCAGCGCCGGTCGGTCGGCGTCGCCCGGAGGCGACGCCGCCCTCCGCACGGCCAGGATGGCGGTGAGGTGGTTCGCCGCCAGCACGGTCTCGCGTTCGCGTCCGGGCGGAGCCAGGGCCGCGCGCAGCACCGGATCGGTGACGATCGCGGGCAGGGCGGGCGCGTCGACGCGGTCCGCTGCCCCGACGTCGACGACCAGCGGCCGGCCTTCGGTGCCCTCCGGCCGCTCGACGGTGTCGGCCGGGACGACGAGCTGGGTCAGACCGGCCCGCTCCAGAGCGCCCGACGAGGGG
>JBIKWW010000531.1:0-2955 GCA_044356125.1 Acidimicrobiia bacterium | reverse complement strand
CATCTATTTGCAAGAGGAAAACTAAGTTGCTTTAACTTGAGTTGAAATTTTTTTTGAACAATCATTTCAAGAATTTTTTTTACATGACCCGTGTAGGCTCCATCAAACTCTCCATAAGGCTTGATTTGAAATTTTTCTATCACCTCTTTTGCGCGAATTTGATCAACTTCCCCTTTTTCATTGATCACATAGTTTGCAATCAGCTTAGAAAACCTGCAAATACGGAGCTGTTCTATCTCTAAATTCCCAGCTTCGTAACACCTCTTGCAAAGCTCGCTATCTTCTGCTATTCTTGAGAAATCCATAAATTCTACTATATACAAAAATATGAAAATAACCTGTAACGAAAAAGAATTAGAGATTGAAAGCCCTACAAAAGGAACCGATCTTGTTCAAAAAATACATTTAAATGAGCCTCACCAAAGTTGCGCTCTTTTTGTAAATGAGCTTCCAAAAGATTTTACCGAGACCATAAATCCAGGCGACAAAATAGAAATCCTCTCTTTTGATGACAAAAGAGGACAAGAAGTTTTCTGGCACTCTTCCGCACACATCATGGCACAAGCAATTTTGCGCCTTTGGCCCGATGCAAAACCGACAATAGGACCTGCAATCGATGCCGGATTTTACTACGACTTTGCAAACCTTTCTTTAAGTGAAGCAGATTTCCCAAAAATTGAAGAAGAAATTCAAAAGATTGTAAAAGAAAACTACAAGCCTGAAAAATACACCTTCAAAAATAAAGAAGAAGCTCTTAGTAGATTTAAAGATAATCCTTATAAACTGGAGCTCATCAAAGAACTTCCAGAAAACGCTCCCATCACAGGCTATACACAAGGTGAATTTTTTGATCTCTGCAGAGGGCCGCACCTACCAAATCTAGGGAAAGTAAAAGCGTTTAAAATCACTAAAACGTCAAGCGCTTATTGGCGTGGTGATCAAACAAAAGATTCTCTCACGAGAGTATACGGAATTTCTTTTCCAGATCGCAAATTATTAAAAGATTACCTCACATTTCTGGAAGAGGCTAAAAAACGAGATCACAGAGTCCTTGGAACAAAACTTGAGCTCTTTTCATTTTTTGATGTTGCTGCAGGAATGCCGCTCATCCAGCCAAACGGAATGTACATTTGGAATCAGCTTTTAGTTTTTTGGAGAGAGCTTCATAAAAAAGCTCGCTACAAAGAGATTAAAACTCCAGCAATGATGGACCGCAAGCTTTGGGAGATATCTGGTCACTGGGATAATTACAGACAAAACATGTACATTAGCGAAATTGACGATAGGACATATGCGATTAAACCTATGAATTGTCCTGCTTGTATGCTCTATTTCGGATCAAAAAGTCACAGCTATAGAGACCTTCCTTTGAGAATCGGAGAAATTGGTCACGTCCATAGACACGAGCTTTCAGGATCTCTCACAGGACTTCTTAGAGTGCGTGCATTCCACCAAGATGATGCACACATTTTTATGAGACCATGCGATATTAAAAGCGAAATTTTAGGAGTCTTACGACTTGTTGATGAAGTTTACAAAATGTTTGGCCTCACTTACAAAATCGAGCTTTCCACACGCCCTGAAAAAAACACAATCGGTTCTGATGAAGATTGGCGCCTTGCTACAAATGGCCTAAAAGAAGCGCTTGATGAATGGGGAATGCCTTACAGAATCAATGAAGGCGACGGCGCATTTTATGGTCCAAAAATTGATCTTCATGTTGAAGACACAATTAAACGAACATGGCAATGCGGAACTATTCAGCTCGATATGGCTCTACCACAAAGATTCGAACTGAAATACACTGATAGTGATGGAATGGAAAAAAGGCCTGTCATGATTCATAGAGTGATTTATGGCTCGATTGAAAGATTCCTCGCAATTGTCATCGAACATTTTGCAGGAAAATTCCCGCTCTGGCTGAATCCAAGAGCTGTTCGAATCCTTTGTGTTGCAGATAGACATATTGAATATGCAAAATTCGTCGCTGAAGAGATTGAATCCATAGGCCTTCCTGTCGAAGTAGATGATTCACATGAATCTGTATCGAAAAAAGTGAGACTTGCACAAATGGATCAAGTGAGCTATATGTTAACAATAGGCGACCAAGAGTGTGAAAATAAAACAATTTCACTAAGATCGCGTGACAATGTAGTTTACGGAGAAATGCAAGTAAATCAATTTATAGAAAAGGCAGAAAAAGAATTTAAAGAAAGATCTTTAAATTCTATTTTTAAATGATGAAAGATTTAAATTCTTTATTGTCTGAAAAGCTCAAACACAAAAATCAGACAAAGCTTCAAACGCTTGCTGACAAGAGTTTTGCCCAACCCAACATGGGCAGCTTTTTTAAAACAACTCCTTTAAGCGAAGGAGAGACATTTGCTCTGCATAAAATTCTTTTCGAAAACAAAACTCCAACTACCGATCTAGAGCACGATTTAGATTCATTAAAAGTTTTGACACAAGAAATTAAAGCAATTCAAACGCAAGCAATTATTTTACATGGCGAAAGAATAAAAAAAGCTCAAGCTCTTTTAAAACCTTACAAAGATGGTGCTTTTACTGAATGGCTTCTTACAGTTTATGGCAATAGACAAACTCCTTATAATTTTCTTCAATATTACGAGTTTTACTTGTCTTTGGCCGAAGCAATCAGACCTAAACTACTTGATATGCCAAAACAAGCTGTTTACACGCTTGCAAGCAGAGCCGGTGATGCAGAAAAAAAAGAATCTATTGTCACCTCTTATCAGGGAGAGCCAAAACACCTAATTTTGGCAAAAATTCGAAATACATTCCCTTTAGGCCAAACAGACAGGCGTAAACAAAAATTTTCAGACCATATTATTCTCGTTCTGACACGCCTTATGGAGCAGCTAGACCACAAAGAGTGGAGCGCTTCAAAGTCTGAAAAGAAAAAAATTGAATCTCTTTTAAAAGCTTTTGTTAAGA
>JBIKWW010000080.1:0-10601 GCA_044356125.1 Acidimicrobiia bacterium | reverse complement strand
GTCGGACCCCGCAGCGTCAGCCGACCCGCGCCCCTGCGGACCGACCAAGCGAGGCCAAGATCCGAAGCGTACGTGCCCCCAGACCTTCAGTGGCGCCCGTCACCGTCCGCAGGGGCAGGCGGTACCTGGCCACGCCGAGCGCGCCCGGGCGGCGGACCGTTCCGGTGTTCCGGTCCCGGCGCCCGGTCCGGCCGCTCCTGGGCCTGCTGGGGTTCCTCGCCGTGCTCGCCGCACCGGTCGCGCTCGCCACGCCGGCCCTGTCGGCCGGGGCCGCCTCCGGTCCGCAGGGCCTGGGACCGTTCGTCGACGTCATCGAGGTCAGCGGCGAGCTCGACCCGATCCAGAGCCGCTTCATCCGTGACGCCATCGACAAGGCCCGCGACGACCGGGCCCAGGCACTGGTGATCCAGCTCGACTCGCCCGGGTCGCTGCTCGACCAGCAGGCGCTCGACGAGCTGGAGGCGGCCGTGCGCGCGGCACCGGTGCCCATCGGTGTCTGGGTGGGGGGACCGCCCAATCCGCGCGCTCTCGGCGGCGCCTTCCGCCTCGTGCGGGCCGCCGACATCGCCGGGGCCACCCAGCAGGCCCGTCTCGGCCGCTCGACGCGCCCGCCCGCCGGTGCGCCCGAGGAGCCGCTCACGGGCGAGGTCGTGTCGGGCGAGCAGGCGGCGGCCCGGGGCGTGATCGCCGACGATTCCCCGGTGCTGGTCGAGTTCGTCGGGCGCCTCGACGGCCGAACGATCGAGGGCCGCACCCTGGAGACGGCCGGCGAGGCGGGTGCCGACGGTCGGGCCCAGCTGCGCGCCGTCCGGTTCCAGAAGCTCGATCTGCTCGAGCGGCTGCTGCACACCTCGGTGAACCCGACCGTCATGTACCTGCTGCTGGCCATCGGGCTCGGCCTGCTGGTCTTCGAGTTCTTCACCGGAGGCGTCGGGGTGGCGGCCGGGGTGGGGATCGGGAGCCTGGCCCTGGCCTCCTACGGCCTCGGCCTGCTGCCGGTCCGGCCGCTGGCGCTGGCCGCCGTGATCGGTGGGGTCGGGGCCTTCGCCATCGACGTCCAGGCGGGCGCGGCGCGGGTGTGGAGCGCCGTGGGGACCGTGGCGTTCCCGCTCGGCTCGCTGATGCTGCTGACCGACGGTCGACGGGTCCCCCTGGTCTGGGTGGCGTTGGTGACGGTCCTGATGGTCCTGGCCATGGTGGGGGGCATGCCGACGATGGTGCGGACCCGCTTCGCCACGCCGACCATCGGCCGCGAGGCCATGATCGGCGAGATCGGTCAGGCGCACACCGCGGTGTCACCCGAGGGGGTCGTGACCGTCCTCGGGGCACCGTGGCGGGCCCGGACCAACCGCGCCACACCCATCGCCGCCGGTGCCCCCGTGCGCGTCGCCGCCATCGACGGCCTCCTGCTCGAGGTCGAACCGCTCGAGGGGGCTGCCCGCGACCACCGGGGGTGACGGAACGGGCCCGGGTGTTTCCGGGAGGTTTTTTTTCGGCGGACCCCTTGTCGGTGGAGGACCGGCTCCCTAAGGTGTGAGCTACGTCACATCCCGGGGGGGTTGTTCTGATGGGTAGTGAGCAGGATGGGTAGTGAACAGACCTGGCAGGTGCGGGCGCTGTGTCGCGGACCGCAGCGTGTCCTGTTCTTCCCGCCGTCGCACTTCGAGCGCAAGGACGACAAGGAGCTGCGTGAGCAGCAGGCCAAGCGCCTGTGCGGGGAGTGCCCGGTCACGTCGTCGTGTCTCCAGTTCGCCCTCAGCATCCGCGAACCGCACGGCATCTGGGGCGGCACCACCGAGCTGGAACGCCGCTCGATGATCGCCCGCCTGGCCGGCTGACGCCCGCCGTCGCCGAGTCCGTCCGGCGCCGTGATCCCGGTCATGATCCCGGTCGTGATCCCGGTCGAGATCCCGGTCGAGATCCCGGTCATGATGCGGTCATGAAGGCCACGGTCCTGCGCGGCAACCAGCTCGTCGTCGACGACATCGCCGAGCCCCGGCCGGGCCCCGGCCAGACGCTCGTGCGAACCGTGGCATGCGGGATCTGCGGGTCCGATCTGCACTTCGCCCAACACGCCCACCGCATGGTCGAGCTGTCGCGGGCCTCGGGGGCGCCGTCGACGCTCGATCTCGGGCGTGACGTGGTGATGGGCCACGAGTTCGTCGCCGAGGTGCTCGAGCACGGGCCTGGCGGCGCGGGCCCCGGCGGGGGATCGGCCCCGGCGCCCGGTTCGCTGGTGGTGGCCATGCCCGTGGTCCTGGCCGGACTGCCGCCGGTGCGCGAGAACTTCCGCTCGGTGGGCTACTCGAACGACTACCCCGGGGGCTACGCCGAGCAGATGCTGCTCACCACGTCGCTGCTGATCGCCCTGCCCGACGGCACGCCGACGCGCCACGCCGCACTCACCGAGCCGCTCGCCGTGGGCATCCATGCCGTCGCCATGTCGGGCATCACACCGGGCGAGACGGCGGTCGTGCACGGCTGCGGCCCGGTCGGGCTCTTCACGATCGCCGCCCTGCGCCTGGCCGGCGTCGAGTCCATCGTCGCGAGCGACTTCAGCCCGGCGCGCCGGGAACTGGCCCGGCACCTGGGCGCAACCGTCGTCGTCGACCCCCGGGAGCAGCCCGCCATCGAGGCGTGGCGGGCCCTCGGTGCCCCCGATGCGCTCACCGCCGCCGGGCGCAGCGCGATGGTCCAGTTCGAGGCCGTCGGCGTGCCCGGCATGCTCGACCAGTGCATGCGCGAGGCGCCCCGCCAGGGCCGCATCGTGGTCGTCGGAGCCTGCATGGAGACCGACGCGGTGCATCCGATCTTCGGCATCAACAAGGAGCTGTCGCTGCAGTTCGTGCTCGGCTACACCGCCGAGCAGTTCCGGTCGGCCATCGACGCCATCGCCGCCGGGCGCATCGACGTGGCGCCGATGATCACCGGGACCGTGGGCATCGAGGGCGTGGCCGGCGCGTTCGCCGATCTGGCCCACCCCGATCAGCACGTGAAGATCCTCGTCGAGCCCTGACGGCCGCTCGCCGGCGGCACCGTTCGGCGGTCTGGCACCGGTAGCCTGCCCGGCCGTGGACTGGGGCACCGATGTTGTAGTCGTCGGCGGGTGCGGTCACGTCGGCCTGCCGCTCGCCGTGGCCTTCGCCGACCGTGGTCTGCGTGCGGTCGCGTACGACATCAACGCTGCCGCCGTCGCCCTGGTGAACGACGGGGGCCTACCCTTCGATGAGCCGGGCATGGGGCCCGTCCTCTCCCGGGCCGTCACCTCGGGGATGCTGCGGGCCTCCACCGCCCAGGCCGACATCAGCGAGGCCGAGCACGTGGTCGTGGTGATCGGCACCCCGGTCGACGAGCACCTCAACCCCGACGCCCGGGCCGTTCCCGACGCCGTGCAGGCCCTCATCCCCCATCTGCGGGAGGGGCAGCTCCTGGTGCTCCGCTCGACGGTGTACCCCGGGGTGACGGCGCTCGTCGAGCGGGAGCTGCGGCAGGCCGGTCTGGGCATCGAGGTCACCTTCTGCCCCGAGCGGATCGCCGAGGGCAAGGCGATGACCGAGCTCTTCGAGCTCCCCCAGATCGTCAGCGGCCGCACACCCGAGGCCCTCGCCCGCGCCGACCGGCTCTTCCGGGCGCTCACCGATCGCACGGTGCACCTCCGGCCCGAAGAGGCCGAGCTGGCCAAGCTGTTCACCAACACGTGGCGCTACATCAAGTTCGCCGCTGCCAACCAGCTCTACATGATGGCCAACGACTTCGGCCTGGACTTCGACCGGATCCGCCACGCCATCACCTACGAGTACCCCCGCGCCGCCGACATGCCCGGGGCGGGATTCGCCGCCGGTCCTTGCCTGTTCAAGGACACGATGCAACTGGCCGCCTTCACCGACAACAGGTTCGTGCTCGGCCACTCCGCCATGCTCGTCAACGAGGGTCTCCCCCTCTACGTCGTGTCGAAGCTGGAGCAGCGCCACGACCTGTCGTCGATGACGGTGGGGATCCTCGGCATGGCGTTCAAGGGCGACTCCGACGACATCCGATCCTCGCTCTCCTACAAGCTGCGCCGCATCCTGCGCTTCAAGGCCGCCGACGTGCTCTGCGCCGATCCGTTCGTCACCAGCGACCCCCGGCTCGTCCCCCAGGAGACGGTGCTCGAGCGATCCGACCTCGTGATCATCGGTGCCCCGCACTCCGCGTACCGGGGTCTGAGCTGCCCCCAGCCGGTGGTCGACATCTGGGGGATCACCGGGCATGGGGTCCGGGTGTGACCCCCGAGGGCTGGCGATGACGCCCATCTCCCCCGAGCCCCGCCGCCGCACCGACCCGCCGCCGGCCAGCCCCGCCGGCCCCTCCGGCCCCGGCGATGCCGTGCCCGGCCGCCCCCGCGTCTCCATCGTGGTCACCGTCTACAACGAGGGCGACGCGATCGTGGCCTGTCTCGACCGCATCTTCGAGGCCGTCCGCCTGCCCTGCGAGGTCCTCGTGGTCTTCGACATGGCCGACGACACGACGCGGCCGTTCGCCGAGGAGTACGCCCGTCACGATCCCCGGGTGAAGCCCACGCTGCAGACCTACGGACGGGGCCCGGCCCGGGCCATCCGCTACGGCTTCGACGTCGCCAGCGCCCCGGTCGTCGTCGTCACCATGGCCGACGGCTGCGACGACCCCTCGCAGATCGACTCGCTGGTGAAGCTCGTCGAGCGCGGCGTGGTCGTCGCCGCCGCCTCGCGCTACATGCGCGGCGGCCAGCAGGTCGGCGGCCCCTGGTTCAAGCAGATCCTCTCCCGGGGTGCGGGTCGCTCGCTCAAGCTGTTCGCCCGGGTCGGCACCAACGACGCCACCAACAGCTTCAAGGCCTACTCGGCGGAGTTCGTCCGGGCCGTCGGCATCGAGTCCGACGCCGGCTTCGAGGTGGGCCTGGAGCTGGTCGCCAAGGCCCGCCGCTACCGCCAGCCGGTGGCCGAGCTGCCCACGATCTGGCTCGACCGGGCGTTCGGCGTGTCGAACTTCAAGCTGGCCAAGTGGCTTCCCAAGTACCTGCAGTGGTGGCGGTTCGCCTTCGGTCCGGCACTTCCCTATCCCCCTGAGCGTTCGAAAGCGAGCTCGTCATGAGCAAGGTCCTGGTGTCGGGTTCGGCCGGCTTCATCGGCGGGTACGTCGTGGAGGAGCTGCTGCGGCGGGGCCACACGGTGGTCGGGGTCGACAACTACTCCAAGTACGGCAAGGTCACCAAGAGCTACGACGACAGCCCGGACTACACGTTCGTGGAGGGCGACTGCACCGACGTGGGGCTGATGACGGAGCTGTGCAGCGGAGTCGACCACTTCATCGCCGGCGCCGCCCTCATCGGCGGCATCTCCTACTTCCATACGTACGCATATGATCTGCTGTCGAAGAACGAGCGGATCATCGCCGCCTCGTGCGACGCCGCGCTCAAGGCGCACGCCCGGGGCGAAGGCCGCCTCCAGAAGGTCACCTACCTGTCGAGCTCGATGGTGTTCGAGTCCACCGACCGCTGGCCCTCGGTGGAGGGCGACGAGCGCAAGGTGCCGCCGCCGCTGTCGTCCTACGGGTTCCAGAAGCTGGCCGTCGAGTACTTCGCCAAGGCGGCCTGGGACCAGTACCAGCTGCCGTACACGATCGTGCGGCCGTTCAACTGCGTGGGCGTGGGCGAGTCGCGGGCGCTCGGGGAGCACGAGATCGTGTCGGGCAACGTGAAGCTGGCCATGAGCCACGTGGTGCCCGACCTCGTGCAGAAGATCCTGAAGGGTCAGGATCCCGTGCACATCCTGGGCGACGGCTCGCAGGTGCGTCACTACACCTACGGCGGCGATCTGGCGGCGGGCATCGTCACCTGCATGGAGCACCCGGCGGCCCGCAACGAGGACTTCAACATCTCGACGGCGGCGTCCACCACCGTGCTCGAGCTCGCCGAGGTGATCTGGGACAAGATCCACCGAGGCACGAAGCCCTTCCGCTGGGTGAGCGACGAGGCGTTCGAGCACGACGTGCAGAAGCGCGTCCCGTCGGTCGAGAAGGCCAAGCGCGTCCTCGGTGTCGAATGCACCACCACCCTCGACGCGATGCTCGAGGAGGTCATTCCCTGGATCCGCCATGCCGTCGAGCAGGGGACGATCTGATGCATCGGCGGCCCGGCGTACTGGTGGCGACGGCCGTGGCTGCCCTGATGCTCACCGTCGCCACGGGATCCTGCGGCGGGGGCGGGTCGTCGCCGGCCGCCGCCCTGGCGCCCGGCGGACGGGGTGCCTCGGTGGTCATCGTCGGCCAGCCGGTCAGCTCCCTGGCCGGGTCGATCGCTGCGGCCGTCATTCCGGGGCAGACCCTGCGGGAGCTGTTCCGTCTGCCCGCCACCGATCAGGGGGTCGGCAACGTGCAGCAGTTCAGCGACGGCTCCGGGTCGATCACCACGAAGGTGTCGCAGGGCGAGGTTGCTGCCGAGTCCACGTACTCCAGCCCCAAGAACACCGAGTCCGATGCCGTGACGGTGACGATGTCGATCGTGGCCGCCACCTGTCCCGCGGCGTGCGACTCGACACCTCGGTCTCCAACGGGCCGGGCCAGGTGAAGCCGGGGTCGACCTCGGAGATCCTGGCCCAGCCCCGCAGTCGGCTCGACGGCGCTCCGACGGGCGGCACGGTCACGGCCACTCTCGGCGGCACGTCGGCGGTGGAGCCCAGCGCCACCAAGGTCAAGGCCGATGCCCGCTTCACCTACAGCGCACCGGTGAAGGACGACGAGTCGGGGACCGTGGACCTCGAGGCGCGGTCCAAGCGCGGGGTCGGCCGGGCCAGTCTGGAGTTCAACACCCGACAGGCCTCGTACCTGATCGTCGGCGGCCTCGAGGACTTCCAGGTCAGCCAGCAGGTGTGCGACATCATGAAGCCCTTCGAGCTGACCAGCTCGATCGGCACGATGAAGCTCAGCGGGGGGCTGTCGGGGACCTACACGTTCGAGGGCCTCTTCAAAGCCCGCTACCAGGGCACCTCCACCATCACCCTGCCCCAGGGCCCCGGCTTCCCGGGAACCATCTCGGGCACGGGCAGTGGATCCATCGCCGGCGGGGCCTCACCAGGTCGGGCGCAGTGCCATGCCCGTGCGGAGCTCCTCGGCGGAGTCGGCGACGCAGAACTGGGTCATGCGCTGCGCGTGCGGGGACAGGCGGCGGTGGTCGGCCCGGGTGATCCCGGGGACGATCGGCTCGCGGAACCACGGCGCGTAGAGCTCGATGTTGGGGATGGCCCGCACGTGGTCGGACACGTTCGGGGTGCCACCGTGCCAGGCCCGCACGTCGCGGATCATCACCGACCCGGCGGGGACCGGGCACACCGTGCTCAGCCGCATCCACTCCGGTTCCTCGGTCAGGGTCGGGAACCGCGCCCGTGAGTGCTGCGACCCCGGGATCTGACGGGTGGGCCCGTTCAGGCGGGTGACGTCCTGGGGCAGGAAGTTCACGCACACGTACGGGCAGGGCAGATCGCGCACGCTGAGGTGGCCGCGGGGATCGTGGAACGAGCTGAACGGCGTGGAGGTGGCGTCGGCCCAGTCCCGCATGTCGGCGTGCAGGGGCTGGTACCCGGTGGCCCCGGGCAGGCAGAAGTCGCCGCTCGCCGCCCGCAGCAGGTAGTCCGACGATCCGAAGATGGCGGTGACGATGGGCGTCACCGTGGGCAGGTCGACGAGCATCTGCCATTCGGGCCGGTGCAGCATGCTGCGCGTCAGGCTCGACCCCCCGAAGGAGTAGCGGTGCGAGCCCCGGTTGCCGCTGCGGTCGGGATCGAGGCCGACGATCTCGGCGACGGCGGCGTCGACGCCCTGGCGCAGGAACGCCAGCTGGTCGGGGTCGAGGGCGTCACGCACCACGACGAAGCCGTCCCGTTGGAAGATCCGCACGGCCCGCTCGACCTCGTCGGGATCGAGGATCTCCAGCCCACGGATGCCGTTGTGGGCCTCCAGGTATCGGCGCAGCCGTTCGATCTCGGCCTGCTGATCGGCGTGGGGGTCGGCGTGGGGGTCGGCGTGGGGGTCGGCGTGGGAGTCGGTGGTCGGCATGGGATCCAGCGGTCCTTTCGGAGCAGGCGGTCACAGACGGGGGCCGGGGATGCGGAGATCGCCGCGGCGGCGGGTGATGCCGGAGCCGTCGAGCAGCGCCAGCAGCGGCAGCACGTACTTCCGGGTGGCGCCGGTGGCGTCGCGGAACTGGGCGACGGTGAAGCCCTCGGGGTTCTCGGCGGTCAGCTCCCGAACCCGCTGGCGGGCCAGGTCGACGGCGGCGGCCGCGAACCACACGCCATCACGCTCCATGACCAGGTTGCGCTTGGCCAGCTCGCGCAGCTCGGCCCGGTCGACCCCGTCGGGAGGCGGTGGGGCGAAGGGCTCGGCCTCGAGGGCCTTCACGTAGGGGTGGTCGGCCAGTGGGTCGACCCGCTCCCCGAGCACGGCCCGCCCACCCTCGACGTGGATGCCCTCCGGGCGCAGGTCCCCGAGCAGCGCCCGGGCCCGCTCGTCGAGCCCGGCGACGTCGAGACCGAGCGGCCCGGCCGCCTGGATCTGGGCCCGCAGCTCGTCGACACGGCGGGATCGCACGGCCGGGTCCACGACCCACCGGCCGCCGACCAGCCCACCGGTCCATGCCTGCCCGGTGACCCGGTCCAGCTCGGCCACCTCGATCCAGCCCCGCTCGGCCACCACCCGCTCCACGGAACGGTCGGGACGGGCCTTCGACGCCGCCCGCACGGGTGCCACGTCGAGCACCTCGCCACCGCCGATCGTCTCCTCCCGGCCGTGGTCGCGCAGCACGAACCGGTCACCGGGCACGAGGGGCAGGGGATGGGGCAGGTGCACACGGATCAGACCCGATCCTCCGGCGGGGATGGCCTCGGTCCCCAGGATGCGGACCCGCACCGCGTGCTCGCCACTGCCCAGGGCGAGGGCCCAGGCGCCGCGTCGTGTGACCTCGTGGTCGATCGACGCCAGGGTCGTGAGCGCGGCGTCGAAGCGCGTGCAGCGGTGCCACTGGTCGGCGGCCACGAGGGCGTCACCCCGGCCGATCCCGTCGTGCTGGACGCCGGCCAGGTTCAGCGCGACGCGGTGGCCGGGCCCGACACGCGGCACGGCCCGCCCGTGGGACTGGATCCCGCGCACGCGGACGTCGTGGTGCCCGCTCGGTCCGACGACCGCCAGGTGCGCGTCGAGCGCGATCTCCCCACCGGCCAGCGTGCCCGTCACGACGGTGCCCGATCCCTTGGCCGCGAACACCCGGTCGATCCAGAGGCGGGGTCGGCCCCGGTCGACGGCCGAGGGCGTCGTCGCCAGGACGGTGTCGAGGGCGTCGCGCAACTCGTCGACGCCGCGGCCGCTGATGGCGTCGACGGACACGATCGGGGCCCCCTCCAGGAAGGTGCCGGCCACGTGGTCCTCGACGTCGAGCCGGGCGAGCTCCTCCCATTCCTCGTCGACGAGGCCGACCTTGGTGAGCGCCACCAGCCCGTGCCCGACCCCCAGGAGATCGAGGATCCGCAGGTGCTCCTCGCTCTGGGGCTTCCACCCCTCGGTGGCGGCGACGATGAACAGGCAGGCGTCGACCGCCCCCACCCCGGCCAGCATGTTCTTGAGGAACCGCACGTGCCCGGGCACGTCCACGAACGACACCACCGTTCCCGACGCCAGGGTGGTGTGGGCGAAGCCGAGGTCGATGGTCATGCCCCGGCGCTTCTCCTCCGCCCAGCGGTCCGGGTCGGTGCCCGTGAGCCGCTGCACGAGGGTGGACTTGCCGTGATCGACGTGGCCGGCGGTGGCGACCACCAACGTTCGCGTCACGCCAGGCATTCCTTCAGCGCGCATACGATCTCGGCATCGTCGGCGGGATCGACGGTGCGGAGGTCGATCACCGTGCGTCCGTCGTCGACCCGGGCCACGACGGGGAGCCCGGCCCGGTGCCGCAGCCGCTTCGCCAGTTCCTCGGGCCCGGCCAGCCCGGCGCTGGGGATCTCGACGTCGGGGAGCGTGCCGCCCCCGGGCACCGAGGTGCAGTCGACGACCGAGACACCCGGCGCATCGATCTGCGCGCAGATGGTTTCGGCACGGGCCCGCAGCTCCTCCACGGTGACGAGGGCCATGCGCCAGAACGGGAGCTCCCGGGCGCGACCGGACAGGTAGGCCAGCGCCGTGCGCTGCAGTGCCTCGAGCACCAGGCCCCCGGGACGCAGCGCCCGGGCCAGGGGATGGGCGGCACAGGCCTCGACGGCCTCCCGACGGCCCACGATGATCCCGGCCTGGGGGCCGCCGAGGAGCTTGTCGCCCGAGAACACCACCAGCGAGGCGCCGGCGGTGAGGGCCTGGCGGGCCCCCGGTTCGCCGGCCAGCCACGGCAGCGCCGGCGCCCGGCCCGAACGGTCGGCCAGGAAGTCGAGCGACTCGTCGGTCAGCCCCGATCCCAGGTCGGCCACCACCGGCAGCCCCAGGGTGGCCAGCTCGGCGATGGAGGCCTCCTCGGTGAAGCCGGTGATCCGGTAGTTGGACCGGTGCACCTTGAGCAGCAGAGTCGTCTGCGCGCTGATGGCCTGCTCGTAGTCACGACGGCGGGT